>NZ_JASPJT010000008.1:0-151346 GCF_030232425.1 Corynebacterium sp. MSK019
CAACCTCGGCATCCAAAAAGGCTGGATCAAATAACCGCAACACGCCCGGAAAAGACACACTTTTCTTTACTTAACCCGCATGTAGCGCGCACAAATAGCAAAAGGCCAGGTCAGAAAACTCTCTGACCTGGCCTTTTGGTGCCCCCAGTGGGACTCGAACCCACACTGAAAGGATTTTAAGTCCTCTGCCTCTGCCAATTGGGCTATAGGGGCCCCTAAGAAAGATTAATGGGCGATATGGGTGTCTACCAAACTCGCCACAATTCCGTCGAGGATATCCTTCTCGCTGATGTAGAAAAAGCGCTGCTCTTCCTTCGCTGCCTCGGAAAGCGGCAGCGCCTCAAACATGTCCATCAGACCGTCCACAATGATGGAACCGCCGGCGAAGACATCCGCGCGCTTCGGATGCATCACGGGATTGGCAGCGAGGGACTCCGCGTCGGTCTCAATCACGGACGCGGTCAGCGCACGCAACGCCGCAAAGCGCAGCTGCGACAGGTGGATTGCCTCCGGGTCGTAGGTTTCTAGCCCCTGTGCCAGCGCCGACAGCGTGGTGAAGGTCCCGGCGCAGCCGACGATGGTGCGAGCCTTGTCGACAGGCACCTTCGCAACAATCTCGTCGGCCAGCTCCGCAACATACGAACGCGCCTCCTGGACCTGTTCCGCCGTCGGTGGCGAGGCCTGCAGGAACCGTTCGGTCAAGCGCACACTGCCCATAGCCACGGAATCAGAACCGGCTACCGTACCATCGTGGTCACCGACAATAACCTCGGTGGAGCCACCGCCGACGTCAATGACGCAATACGGACCGAGCTCGGGCTCCAAGTCATCTACCGCCCCGCGGAAGGACAGCGCGGCTTCCTCGTCGCCGGAAATAACCTCGGCCTCTGCACCCCACGGAGCGAGAATCTCGCGGGTCATGGCGAAGAAATCGTCGCGGTTGCTTGCGTCGCGTGTCGCCGATGTCGCCACCATTCGGACTGCTTGCACTTTTTCGACCTGCATAAGCTCCGCATACTTCGTCAGAGCCTCCCGCACGCGCTCCAGCGCCTCTGGAGCCAGCATGCCAGTGGCATCCACGCCCTGGCCAAGGCGGACGATTTCCATCAGTCGGTGCAGTTCTGTGATTTCGAGAACTCCATCGACAACCTCGACCCGGCTGATAAGCAGGCGAAGCGAATTAGTGCCGCAGTCGACGGCAGCGAGGGTCGTCATTTATCCCTCCACCCCCGGATACGCAATACCGAGCTCGGCAATCGTGGGCCAATCTGCGGGAATCGCGGTGCCGCGCAGCTTCTCGTTCTCCGCCGCCAGCGCCACCGACTCAGTACCCAGTCGGAAGTGATTCGGCCCCTTGGCCAGCGCGTAGGCAATAAGAACGTGGAGGCACTTCACGCGCGTCGGCATGCCGCCACCGGAGAAGTCCGTGCCCAGGTCTTCCATCTCATTGCGCTCTGCCAGAAACGCCTCGTGCGCGCGCTGGTAATCGGCGGCGAGCTCTTCGTCGCTTTCCAGACGCGCGGTCATTTCTTTCATCACGCCGGTCGTCTCCAACCGAGAGGCCTCGGCGGTGAGTCGCGGATCAGTTAGGTAAAAGAGCGTGGGAAACGGAGTGCCATCGTCCAAGCGCGGCTTCGTCTTGACCACACCAGGAGTGCCGTCGGGGCTGCGGTAAGAGATGTCCACTACACCGCGCGGTTCACGTCCGAGCTGCTCCGCTATCACTTCCAAATCTGCGGTATCCACAGACATCGGTCACACTCCTTTTGCTTCCGTTTTTACTGACACATAATCTCACAGTCGCCTTACAAGCGCGTTGCTTCGCTTTACGACGGCACACTCCGCCGCGCATGCAACCTCACCGAGAGGCTCAGGTAGCCGTATGGAGGTTTAGGACTCCGGTACCGTCGGCAAGCTCTCTGGCCTCGTTGCCTGATCGCGCCCCGGATTCGGGCGAGTCTCTTCGGGTTCGGGCGGGATGGAAATGGAATCCCACAGCGTCTCGTACCACTTCTTAGCCTGGTGCTGCGGAATTTCCTCCGGCTGCGTCACAGGCTGTTCGCCCACGGCCGGATCGAGGATACGGAATGGGGTCTCCCCCGGCTCTACCAGCCCCAGGCGCAGACGTGCCTGCTCCTTAACGTAGGCGGGGTTGGAGTAAAGCTCCTTTTCATCCTCTAACTGCTTAATTCGCTGTTCCATGCGAGCAATATTGTCCTGCGTGGCGGCTACATCCGCCTGCTGTTGTGCAAAAGTCCGCAGCGGAATTGCGAGAACAGAAACTAAGAAAAGCACCAGCAGACCAATACCGATCTTCTGTGCCGTGCTCAGCGAGCGCATTCCTGATGCGATTGCCGCTGCCGAACGCTGCCCCGCCCCTGCGGGGCGCGACTGTGTTCCGCGGCGAGATCGGTCCGATGCACTCATGCCCCACACTCTACCCGACCGCCAGCCGATGAAATAACAAAAACCCGCCCACAACCACGTGCGTGGTGCGGACGGGCAGTGCTAGACGCAGCTTTCGCAGCGCCTCAGCTCTTTACTTGAAGCGCGGGAAAGCGCTGCGGCCAGCGTAGACTGCGGCATCGCCGAGGTACTCTTCGATGCGCAGCAGCTGGTTGTACTTAGCAACGCGCTCGGAGCGAGCCGGAGCACCGGTCTTAATCTGGCCACAGTTCAGGCCGACGGCCAGGTCAGCGATGGTGGTGTCCTCAGTCTCACCGGAGCGGTGGGACATCATGGACTTGTAGCCGGCGTTGTGAGCCATTGCGACGGCCTCGAAGGTCTCGGACAGGGTACCGATCTGGTTGACCTTGACCAGCAGAGCGTTAGCGGCCTTCTTCTCAATGCCCTCTGCCAGACGCTTCGGGTTGGTGACGAAGAAGTCGTCGCCGACGATCTGGACCTTGTCACCAAGCTGAGCAGTCAGGGTGGTGTAGCCCTCCCAGTCATCCTCCTGCAGCGGATCCTCGATGGAGACGATGGCGTAGTTCTCAACCAGGTCAGCGTAGACAGCTGCCATCTCCTCAGCGGTATGCTCGCCGCCCTCGAAGTGGTACTTGCCGTCCTTGAAGAACTCGGAAGAAGCGACGTCGAGAGCCAGAGCGACATCGTCGCCCAACTTGTAGCCTGCGGCCTCAATTGCCTCAACAATCAGGTCAAGAGCAGCCTTGGTGGAGTCAACCGACGGAGCGAAGCCGCCCTCATCACCGAGGCCAGTGGACAGGCCCTTGTCCTTAATGACCTTCTTGAGTGCGTGGTAGACCTCAGCACCGACGCGCAGTGCTTCCTTGAAGGTCGGGGCGCCAATCGGAGCAATCATGAACTCCTGGACGTCAACGCCGGAGTCAGCGTGTGCGCCACCGTTGAGGATGTTCATCATCGGAACCGGCAGAACGTGACCGTTCGGGCCGCCGACGTAGCGGAACAGATCCAGGCCAGCGGACTCAGCAGCAGCCTTGGCAACAGCCATGGAAACACCCAGGATTGCGTTAGCACCCAGGCGGGACTTGTTGTCGGTGCCGTCCAGCTCAATCATGGTCTTGTCAACCAGACGCTGGTCCTCAGCCTCGAGGCCAATAATTGCGTCCTCAATCTCCTCGAGCACAGCGCGGACAGCCTTCTCGACCCCCTTGCCCAGGTAACGGTCTCCGCCATCGCGGAGCTCGTGTGCCTCATGAACGCCGGTGGAGGCACCGGACGGAACCGCAGCGCGGCCCACAGCGCCGTCTTCCAACAGCACCTCAACCTCAACGGTCGGGTTACCACGGGAGTCCAGAATTTCGCGTGCGTTCAACTCGATGATTGCAGCCATAGGTCACCTTTCCGCCGGAACCGTTCCGGCACATGACTCCAATTGTGGCACGGTTTGCCAACCTTCGCCTTAAATCCTTTTCACCCTATGCGGGCTGATTCAGCGCATAGTTCGCCGCAGCATCCCGAACATCGCGAAGATACTGCTCAGACTGGTTATACGAGCGAATTGCAGATGCCCACCCTTCCGGGGTGGCGAGGTCGCGTTCCCCACTGCAGAGCATCCGTGCCGTGGTCGCAGTTGCGTCGTCGATGTTGTTGGGGTCGGCGACGCCATCACCAGAAGCATCCATCGCAAAACGATGCCAGGTCTCGGGAATAAACTGCATCGGCCCCACAGCGCGGTCATACTCTGTGTCACCGTCGAGTTCACCGTTGTCAGTATCGAGAACCTCAGCAAACCCACTCGTGCCGTCCAGCGGCGGACCGATAATCGTCGGACTGACTACCCCATCGGCGCCGATATGAGCCGGCTTGAGCCAATTGCCCGAGTACGTGCCGTGATTAGTCTCCACTTTGCCCAGTCCTGCAAGCGTGTTCCACTCCAGGTGGCAGTTCGGGAACTGTTCTGCCGCAATCACATATGCGTTGCCGTAGGCGCGGAGAGCGTCCTCAGAAATACCCGTCTTCGGGGAAATCTGCTGCGCCCACTGTCGGAGCTGTTCCGAGGTGCGCCCGGGCGCGTTGACATCAATCATCGGCGGTGGCTCAGCCGCAGCAGGCGGCACATTTTCCGGAATCGGCTTCTTGGTCAACGACGGGATTACGGGTCCAGTGAACATAGCCAACGCCCCAACCGTGCCAATGATGATCAGCACCGCCAGGGAGGTTAGACCGAGGCAGCCACAGCCTCTCGAGGACTTCTTTTTCCCCTTACTGCGGCCACGCGGCTTCGCCCCGCGGGGTGCGGGGTGCGCGTATTCATCAAAGGGAGAATTAGAAGGCATGGGGAATTACTCTACGGGGTAGACCGTAAAAATCACTCAAACTCGAGGACAGAAATCACTTTTGCTGGAAACTAGCTGTCGCTTTCCGACGGGCCGAGGTCCTCAGCCTCTTCGTTATCTTCGCTGCCCGCTGCCCACTGCTCAGCACTGCCGGCCTGCTGATTCTCCATCTGGGCCAGCTCAGTCAGGAATGCGCGTGAAGCCTGTCGGGTCCGTTCTTCCGCACCGGACTCAGTCTCCAGCCCCGGGGTCGGGACCAGAATCTCCACTGGAATGTCTGCATCGGACAGTCCCAGTGCACGTGCGCGGCGGATGGCTTCCTCAGCCAAAGTCAGAGCTGGCAGCTGTGTGGCCGGGTTCGAGCGCGGACGTCCGCGGCCGTAAGCCCACAGTCGCTCCTGTTCTTCCTCCGACACCATCTCTCCCTCGGCCACAGTGCCGTCGAAGAGGTACGGCTGACGAGCGCGCATCTTCAAAATAAAGTCGGTCGCCACATCGTCGAAGTCGAAGTCCTCCGCGATTTCAGCGTGGAAGAGGATCTGCAGCAGCAGATCTGACAGCTCGCTACGAATGTCACCGCCCTCGTTGACTGCGTCGACAAACTCGTAGGTCTCTTCAATGAGATACGGCAGCAGGCTCTTGTGCGTCTGGCGAGCTTCCCACTGCCCCGTGCGCCGTGCTGCCGCCATGATGTCCACGGCCTCGACGACGTGGGGCAGACGAGCTGCGGCAAGCTGTTCCTGCGGAGTCAGCGGTTCTGCAACAGGCTCTGCCCCTGGCTCTGCAACCGGTTCTGACTCAGGTTCTTTCACCGAGTCCTGCTGGGGAGCCGCCGCAACCTGAGCTGCCGGAGCTGCTGGGTCCTGCGCATCATCCAGCTCGACCGAGTAGACCTTCTCGCCCGCATCGAGGCGATCGAGTACCTCGTCGTTTTCCATATCGGTGGTGACCAGAATCTCCGCCTGGGACACCGAGTGCCCACCGGCGTCGGCGATTGCCCAGCGCACACGGATCGGGACTTCTTCGGTGTAGCTGACTTCACCGGTCAGCAGGCTAGCGGCTTCCAGCGGAATCGCTGTTGGAAAGCGGCTATCGAGCTTGATGATAGTCATACGGTTTCTAGTCCTTTCCCATGTGCGAGATATCCATACGTGGAATTCCCGCCATCGATGTCAAGAAGTCTGCTACCCACTGCACCAATGCAATATCGCGGACAGGTTTTGCCCGCAACCCTCGCCCTTCCTTCGGCATTCCGACGGAAACCGTGCGCGTTGCCGCACGATAGGTCGCCTGTGGATACAGGCGCTTGAGACGCACCTGCTTGGAGTCAGCAAGCTCCATAGGGGTTATTCTAATGTGCGCACCCATGGCTTGAACTTCATGCACGCCGAATTCCCGGCAAATAATTCGAAGTCGTGAAATAACCGCCAGTCTCTCCACCTCAATGGGTGGGGTTCCGTAACGGTCAACAAGCTCTTCGAGCACTACGTCGATATCGTCCAGCGCACTGGCGGCAGCAAATTTGCGGTACGCCTCTAGACGTAGGCGTTCCGACGACACATATTCGGCCGGAATATTCGCATCGACCGGCAAATCGATCCGCACTTCCTTCGGTTCGTTATCGGAAGCATCCGGAGTTTCACCATCGGCCACTGCCTTCAGCGCGGCCACGGCCTCGCCAACCAGTCGGACGTACATATCGAAGCCGACACCGGCAATGTGACCGGACTGCTCCGCACCGAGGATATTTCCGGCACCGCGCATTTCCAGGTCCTTCATGGCCACAGCCATACCGGCACCCAAGTCATTGTTCTGCGCGATCGTGGACAGACGGTCGTAGGAAGTCTCCGTCAGCGTCTGATTTTCCGGGTAGAGGAAGTAGGCATAGGCGCGCTCACGGGAACGGCCCACACGACCACGCAGCTGGTGCAGCTGGGAAAGGCCCATATGGTGCGCGTTTTCCACAATCAACGTATTGGCGTTGGCAATATCCAGGCCGGTCTCCACGATGGTGGTACACACCAGCACGTCGTACTCGCGCTGCCAGAAGCCATCGACCGTGCGCTCCAGCTGCTCCTCCCCCATCTGACCGTGGGCCACTACCACGCGGGCCTCGGGCACCAAATTGCGGATAGTCTGGGCGACTTTGTCAATGGTTTCCACCTTATTATGCAGGTAGAACACCTGGCCGTCGCGAAGCAGCTCTCGCCTGATAGCAGCGGCGACCTGCTTGTCGGACTGCGCGCCGACGTATGTCAGCACCGGGTGACGGTCCTGCGGCGGGGTGAGAATCTGGCTCATCTCGCGGATGCCAGCAATCGACATTTCGAGCGTGCGCGGAATTGGCGTTGCGGACATGGTGAGTACGTCGACGTGGTGCCGTAGCGCCTTGATGTGTTCCTTGTGCTCGACACCGAAACGCTGCTCCTCGTCAACGATGACCAGGCCGAGTTCTTTCCACTGCACGCCGGTCTGCAGGAGACGATGCGTGCCGATAACAATGTCGACCGTCCCGTTCTTCAACCCTTCGAGGACCTCCTTGGAGTCCTTCGGCGAGGTGAAGCGAGACAGTCCACGGATGGTGACCGGGAAGCCCTCCATACGTTGGGTGAAAGTGGTCAAGTGCTGCTGCGCCAGAAGTGTGGTCGGCACCAACACTGCCACCTGACGGCCATCTTGAACAGCCTTGAAGGCAGCACGCAGTGCCACCTCGGTCTTGCCGTAGCCGACATCGCCGATGAGCACGCGATCCATCGGCACCGGCTTTTCCATGTCGGACTTAATTTCGTCGATGGCCTGCAGTTGATCTTCGGTCTCGGTGAAGGGGAAGTTATCCTCCATCTCCTGCTGCCATGGCGTATCCGGCGCGAACGCGTGGCCCGGCGCGGCTTGGCGCTCGGCGTAGAGCTTGACCAGCTCTTCCGCAATCTCGCGGACGGCACCACGGGCCTTGCGCTTGGTGGACTTCCAGTCCGACCCGCCCATCTTCGACAGGGTGGGCTTTTCGCCGCCGACATAGCGCGACAGCAAATCCAGGCTCTCCATCGGCACGTAGAGCTGGTCCGAGGGACCTCCGCGCTTGCTCGGTGCGTACTCGAGCACCACGTACTCGCGGCGTGCCTGATCCTCGCCCGTGCCGATGGTGCGCTCAGTGAGCTTCACAAACCGACCAATGCCATGCGTGTCGTGCACGACATAGTCACCGGCCTTCAGCGCCAGCGGGTCCACCCGACCACGGCGCTTCGCCGGCTTGCGGCGCCCACCAAGCGCGCCTTCCGCGATGCGGTTACCTGTGATGTCCTGCTCGGTAATCAGAGTCAGCGCGCCACCGGGAATACGCGGGAATACCAGACCACCGTGCAAAACACCCTGGTAGACGGTAATTCTTCCGGACTCGGGATACTCCGGGCCTGCCGCCATGCGCGTCGCAATTCCGGCTTCCCTAAACTTTTCCGCTTGCCGACGCGCCCCCGCGGGCGTCGCCGCCACGTACGCCACTCGCTCCCCCGCGATCGTGGCATCGCGCAGCTGCTTCATCAGGTGACCAATTTCCTTTAAGTCGCCGCGTGGCGCGGGCCCAGGCTCAAAGGTCAGTGGCAGCACATCATCTTCAGTGACTCCCGCCTCCAACATGCCGGGCGGGGAAATATGCCACGAAGTGGGCATCGGGATAGAGGCCAAGCTGCGGTACGCGCTGGGCTCCAGCCCATCGGTGGCAATTGGCGCCGAGCCACCCATCGCAGCAGTTTCCCACGCCGCGGCCATAAACTCCTCGCCTGCACTGATAAGGTCCTGTGCGCGAGAGCGAATGCGCTCCGGCCCGCACATGAGCACATGCGTTTTCTCCGGCATGACCTCAGTGAGCATCTTCATCGGATGCTGACTAATCAGTGGGATCAGCGATTCCATGCCCTCCACCCACTGGCCATCGCCGATGCGGGTGAGCATTTCTTGGACCTGGCCAGAGCGCGTGGTGGCGAGTTTCTCCGCGGCGGCCTTCACATCGTCGTCGATAAGCAGTGCACGACACGGGAAGATATCCAGCTGGTCGACCTCTACCTCAGAGATCGTGCGCTGGTCAGCGACGGAAAAAGCGCGCAGGTCGGTGACCTCGTCACCCCAGAGCTCGATACGTACCGGCAGCTCTTCGGTCGCAGGGAAAACATCGACGATGCCGCCACGCACGGCAAACTGGCCACGCCTGCCGACCATGTCCACATGCGAATAGCCGTGATGCACCAGCCGCTCAACCAGGCTCTCGCAGTCCCGGTCCAGTTGGACGTGAATGGGGGCGCTGGCTTCAGCCTCAAGGTCGTCCACAATCGGCTGCACCAACGAGCGCACCGCCGCAATCAGAACGTCGACCTTGCCCCGGCGAACGTCGTAAAGCGCCTTACGACGCTGCGCCACGGTATCCACCGCTGGCGAAAGCTTCTCATGCGGGAGCGTCTCCCACGAGGGGAACATAGCTACACGGTCGCCGATCATCGACTTGACCTCGGCGGTCAGGTCCTCCGCCTCGCGGCCGGTAGCCGTGACGACCAGCACCGGCACCTTCGTAGACATGGCGTAAATAAGGTGCGAACGCACCGCGTCCGCACCCGTGAGCGCCAGCTCGTCTTCGCCGATGCGCCCGAGCACGCCGACAAATTGAGGATCCGTGACAACGAGGCTTTCCAGCCCCGACAGCGGGTTCGGCAGAATGCTGGGTGTGGCTTTCGCCGAGGAGGACGCAGAAGTTGGCATAGCCCCAATATAACCATGCACCCCGGATCCACCCTGCGTGCTGGTTAGCCGTTCTCCGCCACCTGCATCGGGTCTGCTGCAGCACCTGCCCCGAACTTCGCGCCCTCAGCGGCCGCTGGCACATCAGCGGAACCATGGAGAGTCGGAGAACCCTCCATGCCGGCCAGCCCGTTCCAACACAGGTTCACGATGTGCGCCGCCACTGTCTCCTTATCCGGACTGCGCTTCTCCATCCACCAGCGAGCGGTCTGCGAAACCATACCGACCATGCAGTTTCCGTAGAGCACCGACATGGCCGGGTCGAAGCCGGCGCGTTTGAAAGCCTCGGCGAGGATAGGCGTAACCGACTCAGTGGCATTATTCAGCAGCGTCTCATAGCCACCCGCCACGCCGGGGTCGCGAGAAATAATGGAGAATCCCTCCGGGTTTTCCTCCACATAAGTCAGCAGTGCCAACACCGCCTGTTCGATGCGGTAACGCGAGCGCCCCAGGGACAACGCTTCCCTAATCGTGGCCTCCAGGGTCTTCATCTCCTGGTCGACAACTGCCTGGTAGAGCCGCTCTTTGGTGCCGAAATGCTCGTAGACAACCGGCTTTGAGACCCCGGCTGCGGCAGCGATCTCCTCCATTGAGGCGGCATCAAGCCCCTTGGCGGCAAAGATTCCACGGCTGACTTCTGTCAGCTGAGCTTTGCGCTGTGGACCGGTCATACGTCGTCTCGGAGAATTGGAGGCCATGCTTTTAGATTAGTGGCTAAAGTCTTGCTATCGTATATCGCAGGCGCAAGCGAGTTGGCTGAGTCGAATCAGCCATGCAATTTTTCGCGTTTGCCCCATTCTCCCATGGTGTAATGGCAACACTCCGGTTTTTGGTACCGGCATTCTAGGTTCGAGTCCTGGTGGGAGAGCAAGCGGGGGGCCGGCCCCTTAATTAAGAAGTGACTTTTCGCCCCGCCGTGACCGTGATGCACCCTGACCGAGGAGTAGCAAGTTTCATGTCGAACGGTTCGGCCACCGCTGTGGTCATTCTCGCCGCGGGTCAAGGCACCCGAATGAAATCCGATACGCCGAAAATGCTGCACGCTATCGGCGGTCGTACCATGTTGGAGCACGCGCTCTATGCCGCCAAGGGCATTAATCCGGATGAGATTGCTGTTGTCGTTGGCCACCAGCGCGAAAAGGTAATCGACGCCATCGGGACTTGGGCTTCGGATACCGAGCACTCCAACGGTGTCGTCATTGCCCACCAGGACGAGCAAAACGGTACCGGCCACGCTGTTCAGTGCGCGCTGGAGCACCCCGAGCTGCAGAACTTCGATGGCACCATTCTGGTGACCACTTCCGATGTTCCGCTGCTGGATTCCGAAGCGCTCCAGGCGCTGCTCGAAGAGCACAACCGCAAGCCACGCGCAGCTGTGACTGTGCTGACCTCCACTGCTGACAACCCGCACGGCTACGGCCGCATCGTTCGCAACGCCGACGGCGAAGTTCTGCGCATCGTGGAGGAAAAGGACGCCTCCGACGAGGAACGCGAGATCACCGAGGTCAACTCCGGTGTCTACGCATTTGATGCCGAGACCCTGGCAAACGCTCTCAAGCAGCTGGACACCAACAATGCCCAGGGCGAGCTCTACCTCACCGATGTCATCGGCATCGCCCGTGAGGCCGACCGCTCAGTGCGCGGTCACCGCCTCGCCGACGCCACCGTCGTCGCCGGTGTCAATGACCGCGTCCAGCTGGCTACCCTTGGCCGTGAGCTCAACCGTCGCACCTGCGAGGCAGCTATGCGCGGGGGCGCCACTATCGTCGATCCGGACACCACGTGGATTGACGTTGAGGTGGAAATCGGCCGCGACGTCACGATTCTGCCGGGCACGCAGCTGCACGGCAAGACCGTGATTGGCGACGGGGCCACCGTGGGACCGGACACGACGCTGACCAACATGGTCGTCGGCAAGCGCGCCAGCGTCGTACGTACACACGGTTCCGATTCGGAGATCGGCGAGGATGCGACGGTCGGACCGTTCACCTACATTCGCCCGAACACCAAACTCGGTGTCGGCGCGAAGCTCGGCGGCTTCGTAGAAGCGAAGAACGCGCAGATTGGAAACGGTTCGAAGGTTCCGCACCTGACCTACGTCGGCGATGCGGAGATTGGCGAGCACTCCAACATTGGTGCCTCCAGCGTGTTCGTGAACTACGACGGTGTCAACAAGCACCGCACTGTTATCGGCTCGCATGTTCGCACCGGCTCCGACACCATGTTCATCGCTCCGGTGACCGTGGGTGATGGTGCGTACTCAGGTGCAGGTACTGTTATTAAGGACGACGTTCCTCCGGGAGCATTGGCGGTCAGTGGTGGCCGTCAGCGCAACATCGAGGGATGGGTCGAGCGGAAGCGTCCAGGTACCGCTGCTGCTGAGGCAGCGCAGGCGGCGCAGGTAGCTGACAACGCTGACAACAACAAGGAAGACCAGGAAGGCTAGACGGCAGATGACCGGCCAGTGGATCGATAACCAAAAGAACCTCATGCTCTTCTCCGGAAGGGCACACCCGGAATTGGGCGAGGCAGTTGCCAAGGAGCTCGGCACAGAGCTGACTCCGATGACCGCTCGTGATTTTGCCAACGGTGAAATCTTCGTGCGCTACGAGGAATCCGTCCGCGGTTCCGATGCCTTCGTGCTGCAGGCGCACCCGGCACCGCTGAACAAGTGGCTCATCGAGCAGCTGATTATGATTGACGCGCTCAAGCGCGGTTCGGCCAAGCGCATCACCGCTATCCTGCCGTTCTTCCCATACGCCCGCCAGGACAAGAAGCACCGTGGCCGTGAGCCGATTTCCGCTCGCCTGGTCGCTGATCTGCTCAAGACCGCAGGCGCTGACCGCATCGTCTCCGTGGATCTCCACACCGACCAGATTCAGGGCTTCTTCGACGGCCCGGTCGATCACATGCACGCCATGCCGATTCTGTCGGAGTACATCAAGAAGAACTACTCCCTGAACAACCTGGTCGTGGTCTCCCCTGACGCCGGCCGTGTGAAGGTTTCCGAGAAGTGGGCCAACACCCTGGGCGACGCCCCGCTGGCCTTCATTCACAAGACCCGTTCCGTCGATGTCGCAAACCAGGTTGTCGCCAACCGCGTGGTCGGCGAGGTCTCCGGTAAGACCTGTCTGCTCATCGACGACATGATTGACACCGGCGGCACCATCGCCGGCGCTGTCAAGGTGCTGCGTGAGGCTGGCGCTGAGGATGTCATCATCGCTACCACGCACGGCGTCTTCTCCGACCCAGCTCGCGAGCGCCTGTCGAAGTGCGGTGCCCGCGAGGTCATCACCACCGATACCTTGCCGCAGTCCACCGAGGGCTGGGACAACCTGACCGTCCTGCCAATCGCACCACTGCTGGCTAAGACGATCCACGAGATCTTCGAAAACGGTTCCGTCACCACTCTCTTCGAGGGCCAGGCATAAGCTCTTTCCGCTTGCTGACGGGCACCCCGCCGCGACCAGCAACCTAGTTTTGCTGGTGGTGGCGGGGTTTGCTGTTTGACCTGTTAGTCCACTACAATTTTTCCGGTAAGTCTCGGCGAGGGCGGCCACAGTAGGTGGTTGCCGTTATCGACGCGACGCTCGCAGCCCAACTTTTGCGCCCACGGTGGCATGGATGCGGCACGTGCTCGACTCGACGACTCAGTATCGAATCGTTTAGGAGTCCATTTTCATGGCAAAGCCCAACATCATCAAGATTGATGCTCGTAACCGCACCGAGTTCGGCAAGGGTGCCGCTCGCCGTGCCCGCGTTGCTGGCGACATCCCGGTTGTCATCTACGGCGCTGACCTGGATGCTCCGAAGCACATCCTCGTTGACACTCTGGATTTCCACGCTGTCATCCGTAACCACGGTGTCAACGCTGTTCTGGACGTCAACATCGAGGGCGAGTCCCAGCTGTCCATGGTTAAGGCTGTTGACCAGAACCCGCTGACTCTCGACATCGACCACGCTGACCTGCTCGCCATTCACCGTGACGAGAAGGTTGAGGTTGAGGTTCCGGTCGTTCCGACTGGCGAGCTCGCTCCGGGTGCCCTGCTCATGCAGGATGCCGAGACCATTCTGGTCAACGCACCGGTTCTGGCTATTCCGGAAGAGATCGAGGTCTCCGTCGAGGGTGCAGAGGTCGGCACCATGGTTCACGCCGGCGACGTTACCCTGCCAGAGGGCCTGGTCCTCACCGACGACGCTGACCTGCTCATCTTCAACATCGTCGAGCCGGAGGAGGAGCCGGCTGGTGACGTCGATGCCGACATCGAGGGCATGGGCGAGGCTGAGACCCCGGATGAGCCAGCTGAGGAATCCGCTGAGTAATGTAAGCGCTGAATAGCTCTAGCTGACTGAGCCAATACAGGCTTTCACGCTTAGCTAACAAAAAAGGGACGGACGCTCTTGTCCGTCCCTTTTTTGCACTCCCCAAAATCAAAAGATTGCTTACCGTGTGCCAAGATTGAACTCATGAACGCCTCCACCACGCCTCTACTTGTCGTGGGCCTCGGCAACCCTGGGCCCAAATATGAACTCACCCGCCATAACGTCGGACATCTGGTGCTAGATGAACTAGCTAGCCGGACTTCTCCGATGCCGTCGTCGTTTAGCGTGCACAAGAAGTCCAACGCTGAGATTGTGCAGACTCGGTTTAAAACCTCCGATGGTGGCGAGCGACAGGTGATTCTGGCTAAACCCCGGACGTACATGAATCTGTCGGGTGGGCCGGTCGCGGCGCTGGCGAAGTTCTTCAACATCGCACCTACCGACGTCGTGGTGGTCCACGATGAGCTGGATCTGGACCCGGGCGTGGTCCGTCTCAAACGTGGCGGTGGCGAGAATGGCCACAATGGGCTGCGTTCGACCTCGAAGTCATTGGGCACGAAGGACTACATGCGCGTGCGCATTGGCATTGGTCGTCCTCCGGGCCGCCAGGATCCAGCTGATTATGTGCTGCGCAACTTCAATGCCAAGGAGCGCGAGGAACTCGCTTTCACCCTGCCCACCGCGGCGGAGGCAGTGGAGCTAATCGCCAGCCACGGGCTGGAAATTGCTCAGAACCAGGTGCACGGGCGGTAGCAGATAGAGGCAAATGGCAGCAACGAGCCCCCTTCCCTCCCAACTTTCACTGGGATGAGAAAAGGGGGGCTATTTTCGCGTTCCCGGGAGCTTCATTCTTTACAGCTCGTCGGTGTTCGTGCTGCTCGGCGTTTTCGTCGGCGGTTTCGCTCTGTCCACCGAGCGCCTGGCGGTGGGATTCGGGAAGCTGCGGCAGGGCGCCCGTGAGGGCATCAACCAGGTGATGAGGATCAGGCGCCCGGGGAGCTCCCCGTCCGGCACGCCCACGACTCGGCGTAGCGACCGCCCTTCGCCAGCAATTCATCGTGCGTACCCCGTTCTGCGACCGTCCCGTCCTCTGACAGCACGACGATGAGGTCGGCATCGCGGACGGTGTGCAGGCGATGGGCGACGACGATCACGGTGTGATCGCCGCGCAACGCCTCCATCGTGCCGACGATCGCCCGCTCAGTGGCCGCATCCAGCGAGGATGTCGGCTCGTCGAGAAGCACCACCGGGGAATCCTTCAAAAGCGCCCGGGCGATGGCGAGGCGCTGCCGCTCGCCTCCCGACAGCAGCGTCCCCTCCTCCCCCACCGGGGTATCCCACCCGGAAGGCAGCAGCTCCACGATGCGGTCCACCCCGGAACGCCGGGCGGCCTCGCGCAAGCGGTCCCCGTCACCGGGCCCGGAACCGAATTCGGGGTCGGCGAAGACCACGTTGTCCCGCACGGACGCGTCGAAAAGGAACGTCTCCTGGAACACCGGGGTCACCAGCGAGTTCACGCCGTCGGTGCCGATCCGAGGCAAGGGCACCCCGCCGATGAGGATCTCCCCCGAGTCCGGATCATGAAAACGCGACAGCAGCCGCATGACCGTCGTCTTGCCCGCCCCCGACGGTCCTACTACGGCAACCAGCGCTCCCTGAGGTGCACGGAAGCTGACGCCGTCGAGAACCTTCTTATCCCCGTACCCGAAGCTCACGCCGCGGAACTCCACGTCATGCCCGTCGGGCGGCTCCGGTGCGGCAGGTTCGGGAAGGGCGGGGATTGCCCGCAGGTCACGCAACGCAGCCAACGTGTTGCGGCCCGCACCGAAACCGCCGGACAACGCTCCCGCCGTGGTGATCGGTCCGGTGAACTGGACGACCACGATGAGCATTGGCGCCAAATGCGCCGGCGCCATCCCGCCCGTCGCGGCGACTGCCACGGCGACGATTACCGCCGCCGTGAACACCGCATGGACGACCGAACTCAACCGTCCGATGGCCGCCCCCTGCGTCGACGTCGCCTTCGCGAACGCATCGTGTTGGGCCCGGATTGCCTCATCCACCATCGCGTCCGCCGCCGAACCGTCGCTCGCGGCGCGAATCGCCTGCTGGCAGCGGGTGAACTCGATCAGCCTGCCGGAGACGGCAGCGACGGCGTCAGCATGCGCTTCGTCCGACTCCCCGCCGACCCGGCCAATGGCCCGGTAGGCGAAGAAGAGCACCGGCGCCGACGCGACGAGAACCAAACCGACGCGCCAATCCACCGCCAGAATTCCGAAGGCGATGACGGTCGGCGCAACCACCGCGGCGATGACGGGCCGCAGGATCACGTGCGGCACGGACGCCGCGAACGCGATACCCGACGACGCCATCTCCGAAAAGCGGCCGGCCGTGGACTTGGTGACGTACCCGAGTGGCAACGTCAGCACCCGTTCGCCCAGGGAACGCAGCAGGGACGACAGCACCGCTGCGGAATTCGCCCTGCCGACCGTCCCCGCGGCGAGGGACAGCACCGCATGGGCGGCCGCGAGGCCGGCGATGACGCCGGTTAAACGCCACGCCGTCGCATCATCTCCCTCGGCCAGAGCCGACAGCAGCGGCAGCAGCGCGACGAACGCCGCTCCCTGGGCCAGCGCGGCAAGCGCGGCCAACGCAATGAGCCACGCCAGCGTCATTCTCGAGCGCCGATCTGTCATCGACCACAAGTCCCGAATCATCGGTTCCCCGCCTTTTCATCGTCTGATTCAGTGCCCCGCGGGGCGGATGGTTCGTCGTCGAGCGCGAACGCGCGCCACAAATCCCGGTAGCGGCCACCGCGCGCAAGCAACTCGTCGTGGGTACCCGCCTCCGCGACCGCTCCCCCATCGAGAACGAGGATGCGGTCGGCGTTGCGGATCGTGCTCAACCTGTGCGCGATCACAATCACCGTCCGCGAACGGGCCAAACGCTCGATTGCGGACTGGATGAGGGCCTCGGAAGCCGGATCCGCGTAAGCGGTTGCCTCGTCGAAGATGAGCACCGGCGCGTCCGTGACGATCGACCTCGCGATGGCCACGCGCTGCGCCTCACCACCGGAAAAGGTCACGTCGACGTTGACCACCGAATCCAGACGCTTCGGCAGCGCCGCGATGACCGCATCGAGGTTCGCGAGCTTCGCGGCCGCCATGATTTCGCCGTCGGTGGCGTCTCTCCTGGCCAGCCGGATGTTCTCCCGCAACGGCAGCGTGAGCAACTGCGGATCTTGGAACACCACCGACACCGAGCGGTGCACGTCGCGCACGGCAATGTCGCGAAGATCGGCGCCGCCCAGCAGCACCGAGCCTTCAACGGGGTCGTGGAAACGCGCCAACAGCCGGGCGACGGTGGACTTTCCGGAACCGGAGGACCCCACCAGCGCAGTGAGGGTCCCCGGTTCGAACGTCGCGGACATCCCGTCGAGGACCCGCGGCCCATCGCCGTAGGAGAAGACCAGGTTCCGGACCTCGAGCGCGCCTCCGCGCACGGGCACCGGATCGGCGGGCTCGGCGATCGGCGGCGTGCCCAGCACCTCCGCGATGGATTTCAGGGCGGCAATCCCCGCGATGATGGGTTCGGAGTTCATGGCTACCCGCACGATCGCCGCGGAGAGTCCAAGGCCGAGAACCAGCCCGGCGACGAGACCTTCCGGTGTGCCGCCCGCGGCGTCCCTCAGAGCGAGGCCGGCGCCGCACACCACTGCGAGGACCGTGATCGGAGACGTCACCACGTCGATGAGCCCAAGATAGATGTTCGACTGCCGGGACCAGGCGGACCACGCGCGGACGAACGACGACGCCGCGGCATCGTAGCGGCCCGAGCCCTGGTTGGCGCGTCCGAAGGACTTCATCACCGGGATGCCGCGCACCAACTCGATGACCGCGGCCGTCACTCCTTCGGAGGCTCGCTCGTAGTCGCGCTGAAGGCCGGCGCCACGCGACATCATTACGCCCATCAGGGCGAAGGTGACCAGCACCGGGACGACCGCCACCGCCGCGATTCGCCAATCCACCGCGACGAGCGCGATGAGGGAAAGCAGGGGAACCAGCACCGCCACCACGGTCTCACCGACGGTGTGGCCCATGAGCTGGTGGACAGCCGCGACGTCCTTCTCAACCGACCCGATGATTCCCGACGAGCGCCGGGCGTCTAGCCAGCCCAGCGGCAACTTCCGGATTTGGGCGACCAGCCGGCGCCGGAGGTGGAGCTGCAGGTCGTTATCCGCCCGGTGCGAGAGCATGCCGGCGGCGCCGTCCGCGGCCATGCGCACCGTTGCGGCGACGACGATGACAGCCACGGCCAACCACGTCCGATGCTCCGGGGCCTCCGGGTACGTCATCGCGATGTCGATGATGCCGACCAGCGAAGCGACGGTAGCCACCGACGACAGGACGGATAACGCGACCACCGCACGCATCCGGGTCCGGATCGGGGCGAGCAGCGACCACGGGCCTACGGTCCCGTCCACGGCGCTCACTTGCCCGCCTCCCCGATCGCGCTTTTCTTCGTGAGAGTGCAGAAGTACACCATGCCGGCGTGTGAGGCTCCGCCCAGCTTCAGCCCGTTGGCTTCGGCGAGGTCCTCGAGCTCGCTGCCCCGGAACACCCGGTGGCCCATCTTCGCCATGACGGCCATGTCGACCCGCTCGTTCACGTCGGGATCCTCGGCGAACGTCTGCACGTAAGCGATGCCGCCGTCGGCGAGCAGCCTGGCGACCCTGCCGAGCGCGGCACCTGCATCCTTCATTTGGTGGAGCGCGCCGCACACCCAGATTTCATCGGTCCTGCCGGGCTCTCCCGCGAGCGGCGCGAGGACGTCGGCGACGTGGAATTCCGTCCGGGCCCCGAGCCCGTCGACGGCGGCGGCGTCCATCGGTTCACGCGCATAGCGGCTGAGGAACCTCGGCTGGACCTTGTCCTGGTAGGCCGCGAGGAGTCTGCGGTTGTTCTGGACGATCTGGGCAATCGACTTCATCTGGTTCTGTCTCCGGGGTGTGTGGGCCGCGTCCGCGCGGCCGTTTCGGGTTAGGTGCTCGGGTTCGCGGGCCGTCGTCGGCGGCGATGCCCCCGTGGACGTGCCCGTCATGCAGACTCCCCCGGCCTCGTTTTCACGGCGATGCCCCACGCCGCGAGCACGGCGATGCCTAAGAACCAGGCCGCGCAGACCACCAGACCCGCAGCCCCGGTGCCGTTGACGGCCTCGCCGGCCGCGGATACGGGGGTGTGCCCGGCGATTCCGCGCAGGAGAGGACGGAAGTGGTCGGCGGGCATGAGCACCGTGTTGACGAACATCGCAACGATGATTAACGGGATGAGGGCCACGGAGCCCTGGGGGCTGGTGATGGAGAACGCGATGTACGTGCCGGTGCATGCGGCCGCCGCGGCAACCATCGCGCCGGTCATCGCGATCCTCCACCACCAGGACGCCTCAGGGGGGCTGTCGGAAAGCAAGGCGGCCACCGCCGCGACGACGGCCGTCATCGCCATGATCCGGATGAACTCGGCGATGATCCGTGCGGCCGGCACGGCCGCGTACGGCGCCGGCATGGTGATTAACCGCTCGTGGAGGCCATTGCTGCGTTCAACGAACACGGTGGACGATCCCGTGATGGCCAGGATGAACGCCCACGCCGTCACGACCAGGATGACCGCGTTCGGGAGTTCGAACTCTCCGGTGAGCTGCCTGACCAGGCCACCGAACATGCGGTTGACGATGAACAGGTACACGAGCGGAGCAATGAACGTCATGAACCAGAAGTCGGGGCGCCGCAGCCAAATGTGGGCGATGCGCCGCAGATGCACGAAGATGGGGCCGATCATGATTCGCTCCTCGAGGTGAACCGGCGGATGAACAGGACGATTCCGGCGACCGCCGCGACACCGAGCCACAGGGCGGCCTCTTCCCCGGCGCGATCCGGGAAGGCGTCCGGGGACGCCGCCCTAATCACCTCGATCACCGGCGAAAAAGGCATGTGGCGCACGACGTCGCGAAGGGAGCCGTCCAAAGCGGTCGCCGGAATGAACGCGGTGGAGAACATGAGCAGCAGCATTTCCAGCGCCTGGATCGATGAGGCCGTCGACACCGGGGCGGGCACCATCAGGATCACCCCGTCCGTGACCAGGGACAGGACCGCCGCGGCGAGCAGCGACCACAGGACAGTCCACGCGACGTCACCGATAGCCATGTCGAGGCCGCAGGACCACGCGACGACCAGCAGCGCCGCGATCGACGCGGACATCCGCAGCACATCGGTGGCGAGCCTGCCGGCGACATAGCCGCCTGTGGCCCCGGGCAACACGCGCACGCGGTCAACGAGCCCGGACTCGACGTCCTGTCCCACTGCCATCGCCGACGCCGCGGCGGTGAACATCGCCGCCTGGAACAGGCAGCCGCCGAGCACGAAACGCAGGTACCCGAAGCCGGATTGCCCCGCCGAGTACCCAAACACCGCGTACAGGCACAGCAGGAAGAGCGGCGGAACTACGAACATGGAGATCAGCGACGCGGTGTTGCGTCGCAACAGCAGCAGATCCCGGCGGAGAAACGCCGCGACCGACGTCGCACTCATCGCGCCGCACCCCCTGCGTTCATCGATATGAACACCTCGTTGAGGGTGGGCGGCGACACGCTCAGCGAATCCGGCGACGCTTCCGAGGCCTCCATCGCCTGCGCCACCGCCTCGAGGACCCGCGGTCCGGGGTCGACGTCGAGGGACACCGACTTCCCCGCGACGCGGGCGCCGTCCAGGCACGTTCCCCCGAGGCAGCGGGCGAACGCCTCCGCCTCGGCGGCGGTGGCAAAGGACACGCGGAGCACGTGCGACCCGAAGTCGCGGCGCAATTCCTCCGGCGTTCCGCTGGCGACGATGCGGCGATCCTTGAGCAGATGGACGTGGTCTGCCAGCGCCTCCGCCTCTTCCAGGTACTGGGTGGTCAGCACCAGGGTCATTCCGTCGTCCCGCAGTTGCCGGATGAAGCCCCACAGCTCTTCGCGGCTGACCGGGTCCAGCCCCGTCGTGGGTTCGTCGAGGAACAGCAGCCTGGGCACGACGCACAGCGACGCGGCGATGTCGAGGCGGCGCCGCATGCCACCCGAATAGGCCGACGCCAGCGTCGAGGCACTGTCCGCGAGCGAGAATTGCGCGAGCAGTTCCGTCGCGCGGGCGGCCGCGGCGGCGCGGTCGAGTCCGCGCAGCCGCCCGAAGAACTCCAGGTTCTCCCGGCCGGTGAGGTTCTCGTCGATCGCCGCGAATTGGCCGGTGGTGGCAATGTCAGCGCGCACGCCCGCCGGGTCCTCTTTCACATCGCGCGAGAAGATGCTCACCTCGCCGGAGTCGGCGGTGATGAGCGTCGACAGGATTCGGATGAGGGTGGTCTTGCCTGCACCGTTGTGGCCGAGGAACGACACGATCGCCCCGGTGGGCACGGTGAAACTCACGCCGTCGAGCACATGCTTGCGCATCCGGGCACCGCGCTTTCCCTTGCGGCCGCCGTCCGGCGGGGCACCTGCCCCGCCTTCGGGCGGGGTGCCCGCTTTGCCCGCAATCGGGTAGCTCTTCGTGAGGTCGCGGACGACAATCGCCGCACCTCGTTCAGCTTGATCCGTCATCGTTTCCCCTTTCCTTTGGTATCGCAGTGGGCCGCTGTCGGCAGCGGCCCCGTGGTCGGGTTGTCATGCGGCACCTCGATATGGATGCCCGCATCTCGGGCGAAGGCGAGGACCGGTTCGAGGAGCCGGGGGTGGCCGACGAGATCCCGGCACCCCGGCGCGACCGGCTTCCCCGCGACCGCCACAACGGTGGCGGCAGCAATCGCCGCGGTCATTTTGTAGGAACCCGGGCCGGTCGCCCGGACGACGGTCGTTTCGGCCGGTGCCTGGTCACGGCCTCGAACCACCTCGGGGGATCGGCGACCACCTCGGAAACCGGCAGCAACACCTGGTCGTAACCACGAAAAAGGGCGTAGACGTGGAAGCCGATCAGCGAAAGGTTGTGGGTCAAAGGTAGCCACGTGAGCATCTTGTTCTCGTACCGGTGTGCGTGGCGTGGGATCGTCGCGTGCAGACCGTTCAGCACGGACTCGTTGGTTACGATGACGCCCTTTGGCGATCCCGTGGAGCCGGACGAAAACTGGATAAGGGCTTCGCCGGCCGTCCCACCTCGCACCGGGAACGCGGGGACCGCCCCGGAGCCATCCCCGGAATCCACGTCCCCCGCCTGAGAGAAGTCCGATTCAGCATCACCCGGCATCGCCGCACCCGGTTCCGCGGCAGCGTCATTGACGATGGACACGTCGAGCAGCCGGTCCTCGCCCACGACCACGGCACCGTTTGCGCCGGTGAGCAGCGTGTGACTGCGTTCGTCGACCAGGATCGGGGCCCCGGGCATCATGTCCGAGAGCGTCCGCACCCTGTCGACGTCAACCGGGCCCGCCACCGCCTCCGCATGGACCCGGCCATACGGGACGAAGACGTCCCGCCGATTCTCGACGAAGGTGATCCCCTTTTTCGTCTCATCGGCCTTGTCCCGAAGCACGTCGCTGATGGTCCGGATCGTGTTCATTGGTACCTCTTTCGGTTGTCGGCGCCATGCCGGTGCCGGGCGGACCGGGCCGCATGGCGTGACCCGGCGGATGTGTCTGAAGGGTGGAAAGGGTGAAGAAACTGGGTGGGGCGCGTCTCCGCACAAGCTCGGAACCGCTCGTGGGCCCGGGACCCGCCGGTTCCGGGTGCCCGTCAAGTCACTGCGGACACCAGGGCGGCGACGAAGGCCGCGGCGGACGCTGCGGCCGCGAACCCGTCACGCACTCGCCAGGGGTGATTGGTGCGGAAGGTGCGCCACGGATGGCGGCCGAAGTTGCGCATCGCCAGGGTCAGGGACAGCTTTTCGGCGCAGCGCACGGCGCTGACGAACAGGGGAAAGGCGATGCGCGCGGGCGTCGTCGCGCGGATGAAGCCGGAGCGGAAAGACTGCTCCGGTCGCATCGAGCGCAATCTAATCGCCCATGTCAGCTGGGGGATTTCGCTGCGCAGGAACGCCGCGATGCTCACCCCGGCAATCGCTATGGTGCACCATGTGTAGGGCACCCGGAGGCGTTGCACCATGGCGTCGAAAAGCTCCTCGACGCGCATGCACGCGGAGACCAGGACCGTCCCCGCGAACACGGCCGTCAGCAGCAGTCCGTGATGGATGCCGTGGCGGACGGCCTCCGCCGGATCCCCACCTCCGTAGAACTCGGAGCGCCACCCGAGCAGGCCGAAGAACACCCCGATTAACAGGACGAGAAGGACCTTCCCCGCCGTCGCCCGAACGTCGCGTTCCGCGATCGCAGCGAGTGCGAGGAACGCCACCCCAGTCAGCGCGAGAACGGCGTCTCCGCCGGAGAGCAGCCCGGCGACGAGGACGAGCATCACCGCCGCGACGATCGTGATGGCGTTCAACCCCGCGCGCCTCCGAGCGGCGGATCCACCGGTCCAGGGGCTTTCGTCCCCGGACGTCCGTGCGCCGGCGGCGGGCAGTGCGCGATCCCGCCGGGACGACTCCGGGGCAGCCGGCACGGCGGCCGCGGGACCGGACCAGGCGACCTTCCCTTCGGCGACGATGCTCGCCCGATCCGCCCACGTTCGCGCGACACGGCGGTCGTGGCACGTGAACACAACGGTTCCGCCGGCCCCGGCGTATTCCGCTAGGGCATCCAGTACGATGCGCGAGCTCGGCGAATCCAGGTGCGCCAACGGCTCGTCGAGAAGCAGCAAACGGCGATTGGCTGCCACCGCCAGGAAGATGCCCAACCGTCTTTTCTGTCCGCCCGACAGGACGAACGGCGAGACGGGGTCAAGTGCCCGGGGGCACAGGGCTTCCCGCAGTTTCCGCAGCTCATCGGTGCCGAGTGGCCCGTGCGGGTCCGTGCCGGCCAGCGCGGAGTCGATTTCCGCGGCGACGGTCGCGCGGGTGAACTGGTGCTCGGGGTTCTGGAACGCCAACGACGCGAAGGCGTCGGGAGCGCGCCGGGCTGGCTCGCCGTCGATCCGGATGTCCGCTCCCGCCTTCATCTGGCCCGACAGCACCGCCAGCAAGGTGGACTTACCAGCTCCGTTGGTGCCGACCAGGGCATGGATCTCGCCCCGTTCCAGTGTCAGCTCGGCCCCGTTCAGGATCCGCTCCCTGCCCCGGGTCACATGGGCTCCGGTCAAGGCCAGCAGTGGAACGGCATCCGCCTCCGATTCCAAATCGGGACGGTCCGGTGCCCCCGTGCCCGGCGTACTGGCGTCCGGCGCTCCGGCGGTCGCGGCCGACGTCGCAATGCCCTTCACCGCGATGCCCTCCGGCGCTCCGTGCGCGGCGACGCTCCCGTCCGCATCGAGGATTGTCACCGTGTCAACCCACCCGTCGAACGGACGGAGGTCGTGCTCGATGAGCAGGATGACGCGCCCCGGGGCCCGCAAATCACGGATGGCGGCGAACAGCGCCCGCCGACCGTCCTCGTCGACGTGGGCCGCGGGCTCGTCGAAGATCATGACCTCCGGCGCCCTGGCCACCGCACCGGCGATGGCCATCCGCTGGCGTTGCCCACCCGACAAAGCCCACGGATCCTTCTCCGCGAGCTCTGACAGCCCGAGCTCCGATAGGGCCTCGGCTGATCGCTTGGCGACGATGTCGGCTTCCACGAGGGAAAACTCGAGGGCCATGGACGCGTCATCGACGACTCGGAGCGTGAGCACCTGCGTCGCCGGATCTTGCCCGACGAAGGTGACCCGGTCCCCGTCCACGGGGCGTTCGGTGCCGTCGGCATCGACGATGTGCACAAATCCGGCATGGTCGATGGGGATGTGCGAGGGGATCAGTCCAGCGATAAGGTGGGCCAGGCTCGTCTTTCCGCATCCCACGGGTCCCGTGATGGCGTTAATCGTGCCGAAATCGAAGGAGAGATCCACCATGTCGGGTGCCCATCGCCCATCGGCGTGCCGCACGCCCGCACCACTAACCCGTAACCGGGCCGGGGCCGTCCCGCGTGTCGCACCGGCGCACGCGGGTGCTCCGCCGGTCACCGGGTGACCCCGCGGCTGCGAAGCCCCTTTGCGACGGCAAAGCCCAGGACCAAAAACACCAGGCTCGATGCCAAGGCTACGGCGAAGCTGATCAGGGTCATGGGCGTGGTCGGCGAGTCGACGCCGACTGCGCGCGGGGCCATCGTTCCCATCAGCGCGGAGAACAATATCGCCGATGCTACGAACTGGGGACGCGTCCACCGCCGGTACAGGGTGATCATGAACGGAAGCTCGATGAGTAATCCTTCCATAATCAGCGCCCCGATTGCGGCGACGCCGAACGGGGTGGTCGCTGCGGACACGACGCCCATGGCAAGGCACGCGATAAGGCTCGCGCCAGGCTTGCGGACGACGATGAGGGGAACAACGCACGGCAGGAACCACAACCCGAGCGTCGCCGCGACGAGATAAACGTGGGCGATGCCAGCGAACACCTGCAGGTAAGTCAGGGGCACGACGATGAGAGACCCCGCGACGCCGATTGCGGCGGCGACGAGCATGTCGCGGGTGGATGGTCGGCCACCCGCTGCGACCGGTGCGACGTGCACCAACCGCCCGTCACCCGTCCCGTCTGGGCCCGCGTCCCCGGCTTCCCCTCCGGAGAGGGGTTCTCCGGTCGATCCACGTTTTCCGTTCATCGTCGCCGCCTCGCTTCCGTTGCCGATTCCCAATCGGGAACACCACCTGAAACAGTATTAGGTTAGGCAATGCTTATTGACTTACGCCAGGCTCAATTTGCTGACCTTACCCCCGCCCCCCGTTACCGTGATGGTGCCCCCTCACGGGGCGCGGTCACCGGGCCCGGCATGGCTTATCTGCGTGAACATTTCCATAATCCGGAGTGTTGCCGCCGGACACCGGGGACAACCGCTGACAGCTAATAGGGACACGGACCAAACAGAGGTCTCGTCGTAGCGTGGGTGCCTGCAACGGATGTCCAAGACACCGGCGACCAGCCGCAACAGAAGGACACCACCATGGAACCGTCCAGAACACCCGAAATCATCATCGGCCTCGACGTCGGCAAAACCGGCCACCATGCCTGCGCGCTGACCAACACCGGCGAGAGAATTTACGACAAACCACTGCCCCAAGACGAAGCCGCACGGCGCGAAATCTTCGCGTCCATGCAAGCCCACGGCAGCGTTCTCATGGTCGTCAATCAACCCAACACGATCGGCGCCCTGCCCATCGCCGTGGCCCGCGACTGCGGTTGCACGGTCGGAGACCTCCCCGACCTAGCCATGCGAAAAGCAGCCGACCTCTACCCTGGACGATCAAAAACCGCCGCCGGGATGCATTCATCATCGCCGACACCGCCCGCACCATGCCGCACACACTGCGGGCAGTCGACCGCGACGACGAGACACTAGTAGCGCTGAAGATGCTCGCCGGATTCCACGACGACATCGTCAAAGACGCCACCCGAACGAAAAACCGCCTTCGCAGCGTGCTCACACAGATTCACCCCGCACTCGAGCGCGTCTTTGCAGGCGAGATTCTCTCGCGCACGCTGGTGCTGGACTCGCTCATCCACTACGAAGGTCCGACAAAACTGGCCGCCGCAGGTCGAGGCCGGGTCCTGAAGTGGATGCGCAACCGCGCCAAGAAGGACCCTGTTGCCCTCGCAATTTTCGCCGCCCTTGCCGAGCAAACTGTCACGGTACCCGGCATGGCGGCAGCAGAATTGGTCATTCCCCAGCTGGCGGCGAACATCGAAGCGCTTCAAGCACAGCGCGACACGATCGCCGGACATGGCTCGGAGATGCTCGAATCGTTCCCTCTTGCCCAGGTCTTGATGTCGATGCCCGGCGTAGGCATCAAGACCGCCTCTAACATCTTGTTGTCCATCGGCGATTGCCAGGACTTCGCCGACGCCGCGCACTTGGCCGCTTACGCCGGCATCGCGCCGACCACCCGGCAGTCGGGTACGTCGATCCGCGGCGAGTTTCCCACCAGGGCCGGCAATAAACAGTTGAAAACGCGATGTTTCGATCGGCGTGGATCGCGTCGAACTGCCATCCCGCATCGCGCGACTACTACCCGCGTAAACGGGCTGAAGGACAGAAGCACAATGCCACGGTGATGTGCCTTGCCCGGCGGCGCTACAACGTCATTTATGCCCTGTTGACTCGGCGTAAGCTCTCCCGAGAAATCCCTGCTAGAAACATCGCCACGGCTGCGTAGGCCGCTGGGCTAATCACCGCCGACCCGCATGATACGGCCCGGCGATCAGTCATGGCTACCCCCCATACGATGTACGTGAAAGTCCCGCCTGACTATTGACAATCCACATAGGGACACCCCCCTGGGGTTAACGCCATGACTAGATCTGACGTGACCTTCCCCTCTGGAGATGGATCCTGCGCCGCGTGGCTGTACGTCCCCGACGACGCCCCTGCCCCGGGGCCGATCATCGTGATGGCCCACGGTCTCGGCGGGGTACGCCAGATGCGCCTCGATGCCTTCGCCGAGCGTTTCAGCGCCGCCGGCTACCGCTGCCTGGTGTTCGACTACAGGCACTTCGGTGCGAGCGCCGGGGAGCCCCGTCAGCTCCTGTCGGTGCGGCGTCAGCTCGAGGACTGGAACTCCGCGATCACCCATGCGCGGGGCCTCGACGGGGTCGACCGCCCTGATGACGGCGCCCGACTGCGTGGCGGGCATCGAAGCAATTGTGCCCGCCGGAGATGACATCCGCTCGGACATCACGGCACGATTCGGGTTGGATATTCTGCGCTATTTCCCGGGACGACACGCCCGCAAGATCCAGTCCCCGGCGCACTTCGCGGTCTGCGAGAACGACACGCTGGCCCCGCCGGGCCCCACCCTGCGGCATGTGCGGAAGGCCCCGAAGGGCGAAGTGCGAATGCAGCCCGGCGGGCACTTCGACATCTACGTCGGCGATGCCTTCGAGCACAACGTCGCCGAACAGCTGGCCTTTCTCGCACGGCACGTCCCGACTGCCGTCAACGAGCGGTGAGCCGCACCGCAGGCTGGCTTTCCCCAAGGATCAGACGCCCCTGATCTACGAATATGTGTACTCCGCACTCCCGGGTCATGCGCGGAGAACGAACTCCTCGACGTCGCCGTCGGAGATGCGGACGACGTCGGCCATGGTCTTGTCCATGTCGATCATAAAGCCCTGCCACCCGGCGCGCCGAGCCTCCGGGCCGAGAGGCTTCCGGGGGGACGAACATTTCCGCGGTTTGCAGGTCGCGGGGCAGGAAGTAGATGCTGGCCTGCCCGACCTCATTGACCAGGACGACGTAGAGGCTGAAGTAGATGCCCGCTTCCATGCGTTCACGCTGCGAGCCCCATGCGGCACCGAGGATCGTGCCGGTGATGGTGTCCGGCAGTTCCCCCTTGATCCGCTTCGACTTCACCTGAGCCAGGTAGCCGCAGAAGTCGCAGACGAGATCGGCACATTTGAAGTTCGGGGGCAGGAGTTTGAACGACTTGTCGGTGCGCTTGCACCCCGGGCAACGGGCATGCTTGGCGACGAGTTCTTCTCCCGCCGTGCCGAGTTTCTGCTTCGTCGTGGCCATGTCATGTTCCTCCTCAACGGTGCGCGCTCTTCTGCGCGCGTGCGTCGGCCCGTGGCCCAGCCTCCGATGCCGGGACATCCTGCCCCCATCTTGCTAGATTCTGGGTCAAGACCACTTGAACGAAGGAACGGTGCCATGACCACCTCGGCGGAATTGCGCGAGGTCTCGGCCGCACATGGGCTCACATGGCCCGAGGAGTACTTGACGATCGCCGACGACGGCATGGTGGGCATGTCCCCCACCGGCGACGAAGTCCCGCTGCTGCACTTCAGCACGAACTTCGAGCTGCTCGGGGCCAAGGACATCGCCCGCCGATTGGAGATGTTTGCGGAGCCGGACGATTTCCGGAACATCGATCCCGCCGAGGGCCTGTTGCCCTTCGGGATGGAGCCCGGCGGCAACCTCTATTGCTTCCGCACCGGGGCCGCCGGCGCGGGTCCGGTCCCCGTGGTTCTGCTGCAGAACGATGAGCAGGAGGATGAGCGTCTCGCGCCGGATCTCGCCGGGTTCATTTTCGCGGAGATGGTCGTCGCTTCCGCCGAGTTCTACGACGACGATTACCTGGGTGAGGGCGAGCCCCGTCGTAACGCGGAAGCCTGGCTCCAGTCGCACGAGCCCTACCTGGGGCAGGAGCAGGCCGCGGCGCTCCGCGAACTCTTCGCGCGTCCGCTGATCGTGCGTGACGACGACTCGATGGGGTTCCTCGAATTCTCGGAGGTGGATGAGCTGGTGGACCCGGTTCTGCGGTATCCGGAGCGCCACGAGCCGATTCAGCTCTGGGAGCGCGGGTAGCTCCACCTCCACCGGCCGGTGCGTGCGACTCCCCGACGGTGGCGTTACGCCTCGAGCACGTAGCGCAGGATCTCCACGACCTGGTCGGTGGTCGTGCACCACGCCTGGGCGGCGGCGTCGACTTCCTTGAGCGGGTGGACGATGTCCTCGCCGTGAAGCGTGACGTACGGCTTGTCCAGGGCCGCGCAGTAGCCGGCGTCGAAGGCGGCGTTCCACTGCTTGTACTGGTCGCCGAAGCGCACGACGACCATGTCGGCCTTCTCGATCAGCGTGCGGGTCCGGATGGAGTTGACCTTCGACGACTGGTGGTCGCGCCAGAACCCGGCGGGCGCCTCTCCCAAGTGGTCGCCGGCGGCATCGCTGGCGTCGTGATCGGTGACCGGCGCCGTGAAGACCACGTCCAGTCCGGCGGCCTCGACGCCGCGCTGGATTTCCTCACGTCAATCGGTGTGGATCTCGCCGGAAAGGTACACGTTGAAGCTCATGGCCGATTACTCCTTCACTGAAACTTGGATGTGCCCCCGCACCTCCCCCGTTCATCGGCGCACCATACCCGAGTGGCCCTCATTGATCGCGTTCAGCGGCGGTTGCGCAGTCGGGACGTGAGAGCGCCGAGGAGACTCGCGCCGTGGCCCGAGGAGTATCTGGTCCTCTCCGAGGCTGCCGACCGTTTCGCCGAGTTCGGGATCTTCGTCCGACGGCGATTCCGAAGACCTGCGCCTGGCCCCGGATCTGGCGGGCTTCGTTTTCGCCGAGATGATCGAGTCGGCCGCCGAGTTCGACGACGTCGACGAAGTCGTCGACCCGGCGCTCCGGTACCCGGCGCGCAACGAGCCCATCCAGCTTTGGGATCGAAGCAACTGGCATCAGGGCCGATCGCGGCTTCGCCGTTTGCCGCGCAACTGAGGGCGGAGGTGTTTCTCGGCGCGGCGAACCCGAATCCGATCAACTTGTCGACGTACGAGCTGATCATGTTGCCCGCGTGCGCCCGCCGGTTCCCGCGCACGATGCCCAAGTACGCCGAAGCTGACGGTGGCAATCGTCGACGCGCACAGGCCATGCGGGGGCGTGCCATCCCCGACGCTTTACGACGTCCCGTCGCCACGCAAACGGCCGACACCCGGGTCGGCCACCGGCCCCGGGGCCCGGCCCACCACCCGCCGGCTCATGCCGGCGCCCTGGACCGCCACCGGCGGGGCCCGGGACCGCTATCCGCTGACGCTCTGCGCCTCGCCAATCCCCCACGTCGCCGCTTCCCGCCACTGCTCCGCGATGCGGGCGAAGGGCCCATCGGCCTTCTCCAACTCATCGATGGGGCCAGCTTCCACCACCCGCCCCGATTCCATGACGATGACGCGATCGGCGATCTCCACCATCGCGGGGCGGTGGGCGACGACCACGGTCGTGTACGAGCCGCGCAGCCCAGACAGGGCATCGGTCACCGTCCGCTCATTGCGCCCGTCCAGGGCCGAGGTGCCTTCGTCGACAAGCAGGATCGATGCCGGCTTGGCGAGGGCGCGGGCCAGGCCCAGCCGCTGCCGCTCGCCCCCGGACAGCCGATTGCCCAGCTCGCCGACGGGAGTGTCCCAGCCATCGGGCAAGCGCTCGATCGCCTCGGCCAGGCCGCAATTGACGGCGATCGCATCCAATTCCGGCTGCGTCAGATCCGGGTTCACGGCGAGCAGGTTGTTGCGAATCGACCCCGTGTGCAGGACGGTGCGCTGGAACACCATCGCGGCGCGGCCGCGCAGGTCACCGGGGGAAGCCGGTTTCCCGTCAACGTCGACCGTGCCCACGCCGGGAACCGTCAGCCCGGCCAGCAGCGACACCAGCGTCGACTTGCCGCTGCCGGACGGGCCGACGACGGCCGTGATCGTGCCCGGCGCGAAGTCCACGTCGATGCCGTCGAGCCCCGTCGTGCCGTCGGGGAACGTGACATCGACGCCCCGGACCTCCACCGTGGCGGGGCCCTCGCCCGGGCCGCCGGCGCGGACCCGCTCGACTTCCATCAGCTCGCGCACTTCGGACAGGGAGCGCCGCAGCTCGACGACGGCCCCCACCGACCCCGCCTGAACGTTGGCCTGCTCGACGACCCGGAGCAACACCACAATCGACGCGGCAGCCGCGGCTCCGGTCAACGCCGAACGGTCGTAGGACCACCACACCGTGAACGCAAACGCCAACAGCACCAGCTGAACCACGACCGTGAACACCTGCTGCCCGGGGATCTGCCAAAGCAGGACCCTGCGGGTCTTCCGCCGCGCCTCGGCGATGGCCCGGTCAACCAATCGGGTGCTCGCGTCCACCCGGCGCGCGGTGCGCAAGGTCGGCTGCACGAGCGCGAACTCGAAAAGCCTGTCATCGAGACCGGCATTGGCCGCCGCAAACTCCGCCGTGGACCTGTCCTCCAGCTTCGCCGACGCCCACAGCGACCCCAGGCAAGCGATGCCGCCGAGGAACGTCACCGCGCCAAGCGCGGGAGAGACGAGCAGCAGCCCGATGCCCAACCCGAAGATGAACACAATCGAGGTGATCACGGGCCCGATCAGCAGGATCACCGCCGAGGTGACCGTGCTGGCCTTGGTGACCAAATCGCGGATGGCACCTTCCTTTTCGGAAGTCAGCCGAGCATCCGGCCACGAAAGCACGGCACCCGGGGCGTTGCTGTGGATCTCGCGCATGACGGCGATGCCCAGATCGAGCCCCCTGTGGGCGGCGAAGATGTCGACACCCCAACTGCAGGCCACGAACAGCAGCAACAGCGCCAGCCACGGCAACGCCGCCCCGGGGTCCGCCGAGAACAGCGCGCCCAACAGCGGGTAGAGGGTAACGACGGCCGCCACCTGGAGCAGTGCCGACACGGCAACCGCGCCGAAGAAGGACCACAGGGGACGACCTCCCCCGACGACGAAGTGCAGATCCCGCAACATCAGTTCTCCTCCGATTCAACGGCGACGGACACGGGTGCGCCGCAATGCGCATCCCACATCCGCCGATAAGCCCCACCCGCCGCGACGAGCCGGGAATGCGTGCCCTCTTCCACCACTTTCCCCTCGTCCAGGACGAGGATCCGCGAGGCATTCTTGATCGTGTGCAGCCGGTGCGCGATCATCAGCACCGTCTTGCCCGCCAGCAGGCGTTCGAGCCCACGGTGGATCGCGGCCTCGGAGTCCGGGTCGGCCGCGGCAGTGGCCTCGTCCAACACGACGATCGGGGTGTTCGCCAGCAGCGCGCGGGCGATGGCCACCCTCTGGCGTTCGCCGCCGGAAAGACGGTTCGGTTCGACCACGGTGTCGTAGCCGTCGGGAAGCGCTTCGATGACCCGGTGCACGTCCGCGGCCTCCGCAGCCTCGCGGATCTGGGCGTCGGTCGCCTCGGGACGGTTCAGCGCGATGTTGTCGCGGATGCTCGCATGCACCAGCTGGGCATCCTGCAACAGCACCGACACCGAGGAATACAGCTGCTCCTGGGTGAGATCGCGCACGTCGACCCCGTCGATGCTCACGGAACCGCCGGTGACGTCCCACAGCCGGGCCAGCAACGCCGCCACCGTCGACTTGCCCGCCCCCGAGGGGCCCACCAGCGCGGTGACGCTGCCGGGCTCCAGCGTGAGGGAAAGATCGTCGATGACCTTCCGGCCGCCGCCGTAGGTGAAATCGACGTGGTCGAAACGCACGTGGCCCGGGGGCGCGGGACAATCCACCGGGGGCGCGAGCTCCGGCGTCGCCAGTAAAAGCTCGACGCTGGCTTTGGCGTCAAGTCCGCCCGACAAACTGGCCACGCCCAACCCGAGGTTCAGCAGCCGGCCGCCGAAGGACGTGCCCAGGATGAGGAAGGGGATCAGATCCGTCGCCGGCATCCAGCCCGCCACGACCATCGCGAATCCCGCCACTAGAAGCACGCCCAGCACCGTGGTGGGGCGGTTCGTCATCACCGCGATGATCTTGCGGGGGCCGGTGTCGCGCTGCCAATCGGCCATGAAATCACCGGATTCCCGCAGCGTGCCCTCGAGGTCGACGACCGCTTTCGGCCCGAAGACCGCGGAGGTCCCGCGCGAGCCGATGAAGGCCTGGGTCTGGCCCGCCGCCAGCACCTCGTACCGCTGGTTCTGCAGCACCTTGTCCTTGTCGCGGCGCTGGATTCCCTTGATGACGTAGATGTAGGCGACGATCGGCAGCAGCAGTACCAGGCCCAATCGCCATTGGACGGCGAACAGGTAGATCAGGCTGCCCAGCGCCGCGACGACGGCGCCGACGATGTCGGGCACCGCGTGGGTGACCAGGTAATGCAGTGCCCTGACGTCATCGCCGGCAATCTTTTTGACGTCGGCCGCCCGGCCGCGCATGAACCAGCCCAACGGCAGCCGGGAGAATTTCGCCAAGAGGCGATGCCGCAGCGCCGTGGCGAAGTTGGCGTCCAGGAAGTGAAGCCACAGCACCAGCAGCGTCGTCCCCGCCGCCGAGACGGCCATCGCGACCACCGCCCAGATCGCCGGTTTGGCGAAAGCCTCCGCAGGTGCCCCTTCGACGAACAGCCGGGCCAGTTCCGCGAACAGGATGAAGGGGCTCAGCTGCAGCAGGGACAGCGCTCCCTCGACGATGCCTGCGGCGATGAGCGGACGCTTGAGCGGCCGGAGCACACCCCCCTTGCCGGCGTCGGCGCCGGGGGTTTGCCGGGGTTCGGGAGCGTCGGTGGAGCCGACGGCGCCGGCACTTGCGGACGTGGAGGCGCTGGACGAAGCGCCGGTGGTGCCGGCGGTGGCCGAGGCGCCGGAGGCAGCGGAGGCAGCCGCCATGACGTTGACATCGGAGGCGGCGTCCGCGTCGGCGGCGGCAGGCGCAGCCGACGCGCCCTTCGCCTCGGTTGCCTCCGGACCCGCCGAATCGATGGTCTGCGTCTTGCCCATCTGGCGTCCGCGGACCCAGTAGGCATGCGCGTGCAAGGTCGCTCGGTTGAGTCCGAATTTCTTCTGCAGCAGTGTCTTCGCGTGCCGGGTCGACGCGGTTTCCGCTGTCACCCAGGCGTACCAGCCGGCCCAGTCCCCGTCGCTGATCGCCTGGACCAGCGCCTGCCCGTCGGGAAGCTCGTCGACCCAGGACGCGGTGATGTTCGGGCCCTCGGGCAGGGCGATGTGGTCGTCGTCGGGGCTGTGCCGCTCCAGGTAGACGACCACGGGGCTGTCCTCGGGGATGGCGGCGACCAGGGCGCGGATCGCCGGATAGCCGGCGAGGTCCCCGAGCAGCAGGTACCCCGCCGGGGGCGGCTCGGGCAGGGCGAAGGGTTGCTCGCCGTAGCGCATGGCGACGATCCGGTCGCCTTCCTCGCAGTTCACCGCCCAGTGCGAGGCGGGCCCGGCGGGCTCGTGTATGACGAAATCGATGGAGAACTCGCCGGTCGCCGGATCGGGATCGACGAGCGTGTAGCCGCGCTGGAACTCCTTCGGGCCGCCGTCGGGGTCGGGGAACCAGAGGCGCAGCCAGTTCGCCGGCGCTTCCCCCTTCGGATCGAGCAGCCCTTCCGAGCGGCACGTGACCCGGATGAAGTGCGGCGCGAGCCGGCGTTTCCCGATCACGGTCACCGCATGTTCCTTGGCGCCCAGGCCACGGAGTACGACGGCCTCAAACCCCTTCGCCATCGACCACTCACCTTTCGAGGATGGGTCCCGTCGCAAAGCGCACGGGGCCGACGCAGACATTTGAAGGACAGCCTAGCCTAACTATATGACAGGTTCCATGGCGTCCGACCATCGGCAAGGTAGCGCCACTGCCCAATGCGGCCATCCCCGATCGAAAGGGCGGCACGATGAAGCTCGGCGAGCTCGCGGCGGCCACGGACACGTCGACCGCGACCATCAAGTACTACATCCGCGAGGGCCTGCTTCCGCCCGGGGCGAAGAAGAACCAGACCACGTCCGTCTACGGTCCCGCGCACCGCGAGCGCCTCGAATTGATTTCCGCTTTACGGGTTCTTCACGATTTAGAGTGCGTTGATCCGGGTGTGCAGCTGCCCGGAGTGAATCAGGCACCGCAAGATGTAGTGGTCGAGGTTGCGGAACCCCAGGGCGATCCCCCGTAGATTCTCTAACCGGCCATTGATGGCCTCGACCGGCCCGTTGGACGCCCCGATGTCGAAGTAAGCCAGCACGTCCTCGCGCCGGCGCCACAACGTCCGACCCAGCTGGGCCAGCTCCTCCAGACCTTTCGGCACGCCCTTACGCAGGGTGTTGATGATCCTCAACTTCTTGCCCTCCGATGTCTTCGGGTGCCCGTAGGCCTGGATCATGTCCTGTGAGAGCCATCCACGTGACCTCGAGTGCCACGTATTCGTCATCGGTGGCCCACAACAGGTCCAGCCGCCTGTTCTGCCGCTCGGCGAGGTAGTTCCTCCTGGCCAGCAAGGTCCGCCGGTGCTTGTACAGCGGATCATCCTTGCGTCCACGCCGCCCCGTGATCTCACGTTGGAGCCTCCGCCGGCAGCCAGTGAGCTTGTCCGCGGCCAGATGCACGACGTGAAACGGATCCATCACCTTCCTCGCCTGCGGCAGAACCTGGTCGACGGCGGTGGCGTAGCCGGTGAAGCCGTCCATGGTCACCACCTGCACCTGGCTGCGGAAACCAGGGTCGCGTTCCTGCAGCCACGTGCGCAGCACGTCCGCGCTGCGGCCAGGCCGGATATCCAGTAGTCGGGCCGGCCCACGGCCATCGGCCAGCGGGGTAAGGTCGACCAGGATCGTCACCAGGTTCGACGGCTGGCCTGGCTTTCGGGTGTGCTTCCACACGTGCTCATCCACCCCGAGGATGCGCACCCCGTCCAGATGGGAGGGGTTGTCGTAGACGAACTTGCGGCAGGCGTCCACAGCTACCTGATTGACCAGTTCCCACCCCACCCCGAGGGCCTTGGCGGTGGCGGCCACGCTCATCCAGTCGATGGCCAGTCGCTGGAGGATCCAGCCGGTCACCCGGTCGGTGAGCTTGGCCCCGTCATTGGCGCAGTTGAGGGAGGCTTGGAAGATTTTCCTCCGACATTGTTGATTGGTGCAGGTGAATCGGGGGACACGAACGTGCAGGCGGGTGGGAAACCCCACGACCGGCAGGTCAACCAGTCGGCGGACAGTGTGATCACGCAGTTTCCCGGGTTGGGTGCAGTCGGGGCAGTGCCCCTCGACAGCGACCGGGGCGGCGTCGATGATGGTGAAGGTTCCGGCGTCGGCGGCTCCGGTGATCGTCAAGCCGATTTCTGGGTGCTGTTGCAAAGTTGGGGCAGTAGGAAGAGCGACGTGAATTAATCACAGCCATGGGTATCTTCTCCGGTCGTCATTTCCCCCGTGACATCATTCTGTGGGCAGTGCGGTGGTACTGCCGCTACGGGGTGAGCTACCGCGATCTGGAGGAAATGATGACCGAGCGGGGCGTGCCGGTCGATCACACCACGATCTACCGCTGGGTCCAGAAATACGCCCCTGAGCTGGACAAGCAAACACGGTGGTACCGGCAGGTACCTGACTGGCAGGCCAGTTCCTGGCGGGTGGATGAGACCTATATCCGGGTCGGCGGGAAGTGGTGCTATCTCTATCGGGCGATCACCGCCGGTGGTCAGACCCTGGACTTTTACCTCTCTCCGAAGCGGAACGTGGCCGCAGCGAAGCGTTTCCTGGCCAAGGCCCTCAGATCCAATGCATCAGCCGGGTATCCCAGAGTGATCAACACCGATAAAGCACCCTCCCTAGCCAGGGCAATCGCCGAGTTGAAGTCAGAGGGAATCTGCCCGCCAACAGTGGAACACCGGCAGGTGAAATACCTCAACAACATCCTGGAAGGCGACCATGGTCGGCTGAAGCGGATCCTCGGGCCGAAAGGCGCGTTTAAGAACCGGACATCTGCATATCGGACGTTGAAAGGGATGGAGGCGATGCACTCATTGCGGAAAGGGCAAGGCACGATGTTTGCCCACGGGCAACCGAACCCGGACGCGGTGATCGTCAACCGGGTGTTCGAGACGGCCTGAGAACGCCCACACGCAGCGGCCATCAGGGAATGAGAAACTGAGTCTTCGCTGCTCTCCGCCCAACTTTGCAACAGCACCGTCGGTCCGCGGCGAGTTTCCCACCAGGGCCGGCAATAAACAGTTGAAAAACGCGATGTTTCAATCGGCGTGGATCGCGTCGAACTGCCATCCCGCATCGCGCGACTACTACCTGCGTAAACGGACTGAAGGACAGAAGCACAATGCCGCGGTGATGTGGCTTGCCCGGAGCCGCTGCAACGTCATCTATGCCCTGTTGACTCGGTGTGAGTTCTTCCGAGAAATCCCTGCTAGAACCATCGCCACGGCTGCGTAGGCCGCTGCGCTAATCACCGCCGGCCCGCACGATGCGGACCGGCGATCAGTCACGGCTACACCACCATACGATGTACGTGAAAGTCCCGCCTGACTATTGACAATCCACATAGGGACCCCCACGCGGATCGGGACCGAGTGGCGACCGTCACCTAGACGCCGAACAGGGCCACTTCCGCCGAGCCGTATTCGACGATCCCGAAATCACTTTCCCGGATCTTCATCCCCCGCCGGTGCTCGATGTCGCCGGAGGCCCGGAACTGGAGGCCGAAAACCAGATCCTCGTCGCCCAGTTCCGGCAGGATCACAATCCTCACCAACTCGAACGGCTCATACGCGGAATCCAGGTCGTCGTCGATGGACAGGAAAATCTCTCCGCCCCCGTCCGGCACGTCGACGAGCGCCTCGAAGCCCTCCCCATCGCCTCAACCCCCGTGGTTTAGGAGGGGGAAGAGGGCGTTCGAGGGCTCAACAGCTCAAGCCCAGGACCGCCGACTTACAGCTCGTCGATGTGCTTGCGCTTCGGGTAGACGCGCGGGCGAGCACCGGCAATCTCCTCAGCAATGCGGATGACCTGGTTGGAGTAACCGAACTCGTTGTCGTACCAGACGTAGAGCACTAGGTGCTTACCGTTGGCGATGGTAGCCAGACCATCGACGATGCCAGCGTGGGTGGAACCAACGAAGTCGGTGGAGACCACTTCTGGTGAGTGGATGTAGTCAATCTGCTGGCGCAGGACGGACTTCAGGGAAACTTCGCGCAGGTAGTTGTTAACCTCGTCGCGGTCGACCTCAGTGTCCAGAGTCAGGTTCAGCACCGCCATGGAAACGTCCGGGGTGGGAACGCGGATGGCGTTACCGGTCAGCTTGCCCTCAAACTCCGGCAGAGCCTTGGCGACGGCCTTTGCGGCACCAGTCTCAGTGAGAACCATGTTCAGGGTGGCTGCGCGACCACGGCGGGAACCCTTGTGGAAGTTGTCAATCAGGTTCTGGTCATTGGTGAAGGAGTGAACAGTCTCGACGTGACCGAACTCGACGCCCCACTTGTCATTGACGACCTTCAGCACCGGGGTGATGCCGTTGGTAGTACAGGAAGCTGCCGACAAAACATTGTCAGAGTCCTCGATGATGCTGTGGTTAATTCCGTAGACGATGTTCTTTACATCGCCCTTGCCCGGCGCGGTGAGCAGAACCTTGGAAACCCCCTTGGACTGAAGGTGCTGCGACAGTCCCTCACGGTCACGCCAACGACCGGTGTTGTCAATGACAATCGCATCGTTAATGTCGTAGGCGGTGTAGTCAACAGTTGCCGGGTCGTTGGAGTAAATGACCTGGATCGGGGTGCCGTTTGCCCAAATAATGTTGTTTTCGCGGTCAACCGAGATGGTGCCGTCGAATGCACCGTGGACGGAGTCACGGCGCAGCAGCGAAGCACGCTTGACGATGTCGTCCTCACCATTCTGGCGAACCACAATCGCGCGCAGGCGCGGGCCGTTGAACAGTGCCTCACGAGCCAGCAGAATGCGGGCCAGCAGACGACCGATACGTCCGAAACCGTAGAGGACAATGTCGGTCTTCGGGGTGTGAGTCCCGGCACCGATAACCTCGGCAAGCTCCCGCTCGAGGAATGCGCGCAGGTCGCCGCCTTCCTCTTCGAAGCTGGTAGCCAGGGCGCCCAGGTCGATGGAGGCGGTGCCGAGATCCATCTTCACCAGTTCCTGCAGAATCGGCAGAGTCTGGCTCAGAGGCAGCTCCTGCGAGGTAATGCGACGGGCGTAGCGGTGCGACTTAATGATGCCGGTCTCGGTGACGTTTTCCAGTCGGCGGCCGAAGATTGAAGTCACGACATCGTTGTTGCGTCGCAGCTGTCCCAGGAGGGGGATCATCTGCTCTGCAAGGCTGATGCGCTCATTCCAGTCATTGCGCTTGATGGGGGCCGAATCCGACATAAATCCTCCTGGCTTAAATGAATATGAGTTCCCCCTCAAAATACCCCGCACACGCCGTTCACCGGCTATCGCCCTCAACTGGGTACCCCGTATTGTGGCCCAGCTTTCACCCAATCGGGGGAGGCACTGGGAGGCGACCTGAGGAAGAAAAGTGAACCCTACTTACCCGTTAGAATTAAAGCCATGACGGAACCCCTGGATATCCAGCAGCAATCTCCCGCCCAGCCGCCATACCGCCTTGTAGTCACGGATATGGACGGGACTCTATTAAATGAAGACAAGGAAATCCCGGATTCCTTTTGGCCGGTAGTCACCGAACTGCTCGACCGCGGTGTCCACTTCGCTCCCGCATCGGGCCGCCAGTACGCCACTCTGGCCGACCAGTTCGCCCCCATTGCACACCGCATCCCAATCATTGCGGAAAACGGCAACTATGTCGCGGATGCGGGCGAGGTGGTCTCGGTTACCAGTATCGACCACGACATCGTCACCCAGTTGGTACACGCGATCCGCCAGTTCAACGACAACCGCGTGGCAGCGGGGCGCACTCCTCTATCGGTTATCATCTGCGGCGCTGCCAGCGCATACGTGGAGTTTTTCCCGCCGCATTTCAATATTCCGGAGGAAGTTCAGCAGCTGCAATTCAACGAGGCCGCCAAGTACTATTTGAAGCTGCAGAAGGTCGATGATGTCATCGCCGCCGCCGCCGAGGACGGCATCGTCAAAATTGCCGCCTTTGATCCTTACTCCGTCGAAGACGAATCCGCCGATTACTTGCGTTCCCAGAGCCCGCACCTGCGCGCGGTAGTCTCCGGTGCACATTGGGTCGACCTCATCGACGCCAACACCAACAAGGGCACGGCACTCGCCGCCCTGCAGGAGGCCCTCGGTGTCTCTTCTGCCGAAACTGTCTGCTTTGTTGACTACCTGAATGATCTCGAGCTCATCGACCACGCAAGCCGTTCGTTTGCCATGTCCAACGGTCACCCGGAAATCAAACGCCGCGCCACCGACATCGCACCATCGAACGCGGAGGAAGGCGTCATCACGACGCTGCGCGAACTGTTCAACCTCTAACGCCGCCCCAACGTAATTGACCCCTTACCCCACTGGAGCGGTAAGTTAGAAAGGTTGAACCCGATTCCCTTATTCCGATTTTCTTTTTAAGGAAAGCGTAGTCTCCCTGTGACCACTCTCGCCGAAGAAGCAGCACGCCGCCGCACATTTGCCGTCATCGCACACCCGGATGCCGGTAAGTCAACGCTCACCGAGGCGCTGGCGCTGCATGCTCATGTCATTAACGAAGCCGGTGCTGTCCACGGCAAGGCCGGCCGCAAGTCGACTGTGTCCGACTGGATGGACATGGAGAAGGATCGCGGCATCTCGATTGCCTCTTCCGCGCTTCAGTTCGAGTACCAGCCAGAGGGGCACGACGGCGAGCCGTACATGATCAATCTCGTCGATACGCCTGGTCACGCTGACTTTTCCGAGGACACCTACCGTGTGCTCACCGCTGTCGACGCCGCTGTCATGCTTGTCGACGGTGCCAAGGGTCTCGAGCCTCAGACGTTGAAACTGTTCCGGGTTTGTAAGTCCAACGGAATTCCCATCGTCACCGTCATCAACAAGTGGGACCGCCCGGGTAAGGCTCCCCTGGAGTTGATGGATGAGATTGTCGCGGAGATTGGTCTGCAACCGACTCCGCTGTACTGGCCAGTTGGTGAGGCCGGCGACTTCCGCGGTCTATTGGAGCGTGGTGAGGACGGCCAGGCCAAGCAGTTCATTGGCTTCGAGCGCACTGCCGGTGGCGCCACTATCGCCGCTGAGCGTCACCTCACCCCAGATGAGGCCGCCGCGGAACAGGGCGATGCCTGGGAGACGGCAGCCGAGGAGTCCGAACTGCTCTCCGCCGATAGCGCTGACCACGACCAGGAGATGTACCTAGCTGGCGACACCTCTCCGGTGATTTTCGCCTCGGCCATGCTGAATTGGGGTGTCCACCAGATCCTGGACACTCTCTGCGAACTGGCTCCGGCACCTGGCGCCCGCGAGTCCGACCCGGCTGCCGTTGCCGCTGCTGCGGCTGGCGGCCAGGGAGCTATCGTCGAAAAGCGCGAACCGACGGATGATTTTTCGGGCGTCGTGTTCAAGGTGCAGGCGGGTATGGATACGCACCACCGCGACAAGCTGGCATTCATGCGCGTTGTCTCTGGTGAGTTTGACCGCGGCATGCAGGTCACGCATGCGCAGTCGGGACGCAGTTTTTCTACAAAGTACGCCCTGACAGTGTTCGGTCGGACGCGTTCGACCGTGGAGACGGCCTACCCGGGCGACATTGTCGGCCTGGTCAATGCGGGTTCGCTGGCGCCGGGTGACACCATTTACGAGGGCCGCAAGGTTCAATTCAAGCCGATGCCGCAGTTCGCGCCGGAGCACTTCCGCACCCTGCGCGCCAAGAGCCTGGGCAAATACAAGCAGTTCCGCAAGGCTGTCGATCAGCTCGATGCCGAGGGCGTGGTGCAGATTCTGCGCAACGATGCCCGCGGCGATGCCGCCCCGGTCATGGCCGCGGTCGGACCGATGCAGTTCGAGGTAATGATGGCGCGCATGGAAAACGAGTACAACGTCGAGACCATCGCAGATCCCATCCCCTACTCCGTCGCCCGCCGCACGGACGAAGAGACCGCGCCGGAGCTTGCAAAGCAACGCGGCGTGGAAATCTTCACGCGTTCCGACGGCGCCCTCATCGCCCTCTTCGGCGACAAGTGGAAGCTGTCATTCATTGAGAAGGAGCACCCGGAGTTCACGCTCGAGACGCTGGTCGCAGACTAGAGTTTTAAGGAGATTTCACCAACATTGAGCCAAACGGTTGAGCTTCCTCCACAACCAAGTGCATGGCAACTTTTTACTGCCTTCCACTCCCGTGCGCAGAGATGGCCCGGTGCCCTCCGCGCAGCACTCGCGCTATTCCTGCCGGGTGCCGTGGCACTTCTCACCGGCCATGGCTCGGAGATGCTCCTTATCGCCGCTGGTGGTTGCGTGGTCATCTATGGCGAAGGCCACCCCTACCGCAGTCGCCTGCGCGTGATGGCCATCGCCGGACTATGCCTGGTCGCCGGCGTTATGTCCGGCAGTTTTGTTGGCTCAGTGGTCCACAGTGAGATCGCTTCCGGCGACAGTAATCTATGGCTGCTGCTCATCGCACTTTTTACCACGGCGTTGGCTACAGTCGGGGCCTTTATCCAAAACGCACTGCGCCTGCCACCACCAGGTTCATTCTTCATTGTGATGGTCTCAGGCGGTACCACAATGGTCGCCCGCCTTGGCTTCAACCCGGTTGAAACCGCCATGTGGGCTACCGTTGGTGTGCTTTCGGCGATAGTCATCGGCATGGCACCGCGGTTGTGGAATCCGCACGGCCCCGAGATGGCGGCCGTCCAATCCCTTGAATCAGCCATCGAGGCGATGGAAAAGTCAGACTCGACATCGTTCGCCGTTCATCACCAGGCGCAAACTGCACTCACCGACGCATGGGAATCGCTTGCCGACGCAGGCATCATCCGTGGCAGCAAAATCGTCAAGCCCTCCCATACGGAACTGGTCAACCGTGTCATTGCTGCTCATCAGCGGCTGATTGCTATCCGCGGCCGCTTGGGCGTGCACGGCAGCGCTGTGGACATCGTGGACACACCTAACCTCTTCGACGAGACACAGACAACCATTCCACTCGCACGACCAAGCGTGAGTTACCGAATCTTCCGCTCTTTCGACCGCTATTCTCACGCATCGATGACTGCGACAAAGGTGGCTATTACTGGCGGCTTAGCTGGTCTCATTAGCGTCCTTGTCGGCCTCGACCGGCCTGACTGGGCGGTGGTCAGCGCATTAATGACGCTACAGTGGGGCCCCGACCGCACCGCCGGTTCGATTCGAGGGATTCACCGCATGGTGGGCTCGATTATCGGCATTTTCCTCTATGCGCTGCTCTTTTCCTTTGGCCTGGACAGCTGGACGCTACTTATCGCGCTTGCAGCCTGCCAATTCGGCGCGGAGATTCTCGTGGTGAAGAACTATGCGCTGACGACGATCGTCACCACTCCGCTGGCGCTGCTGCTGGGCGGAAATGTCGCTGGCGAGCTCGCACCGATTGTGACCGATCGTGTTTTGGAAGTCGGTATCGCCTGCGCGCTGGCTCTCGCTGTCCTGCACTTCTGGCCGACCGAGAGCATTGAGAAGCACTACCTGCGTCATATTCCGCGCTGCTATCGACAGATGGGTGCTCTTCTCGGCGCGCTGCTAACCGGCACTCCGAATCAGGCACTCGATATTCGTCGCGATCTCCAGTACGAGCTGCTCAGTGAGCGCCAGGCCATCTCGTCTCTGGCCACCAACGACCCCAAAACCGCCGCTCCACACTGGGATGGGCATCGTCGCATTCGCACGGCCGGTTACTTGCTGTTGGACTACTGCCGTACGCATCCGAATATTAGGCCTTCTCACGAAGAGATTTCCAAGCTCGCCGAAGTGGTTCAAGCAGCTAAGTCCGAGGAATACTAGTCCTCCGGCAGCGGAGGCTCCTTGCGTAGGTCGCGGGCGGTTGCCCGCCGTACCTCGCGCGGTTCCTCCTCCGAGCCCCTCGAACGGAACTTGGCCGCGATGTCCTTCAACGAAGACGACAGTGGCGGCAGCTTCTCTAGCGCGTCACGGCCCGCGTCCCACGCGTCGGCAGCAATGTTTTCCGCTTTCCGACGGAACTTGCGGACCTTCTCCTCGCGCTGACGCTTAGTCTCTGCCGCGTCATTTTGCCGCTCGCGCTCACGCTCAAAGGCGGCGACATCGCGGGCCTCCGCGTCGGAAAGCCTCTTTGAAGCGTGTGCCGCGGCGTCCCACGACTCCTCCAGCGACTCCGCGAGGTGCAACATGGCATCGATGCGCTTTTCAACTTCGCGCAACTTCTCGCGGTAGCCCCGTTGAATGTCGTAGCGGCGCATGATGCGGCGGGCACGAGTGGCCTCATTGCGCCAGGTGATGATTGCGCCCTCAGAAATCGACTCATCGACGACGAAACGCATCGTCCACGGGTCGACATCAGCGCTGGCCAGATTGTTGCGTACCCGCTCCTCGCGGTCGAGGACGTCCTGCACGAGACTGCGGGCACGCTCTTCGGCTTGATGGGCGCGGTTGGTACGGGAGTTATCTGGTCGGAAGCTCACCTGGACTATCCTACCGCTCGGCTGCTGCCAAAGCCGGTACTTGGTCGGTCGCGGAGCTCTTCTGCTGGTCATTGTCGCTCTGGTGCTCGAGGCGAACCCAGGAGACAAAGCCCCAAATAACGAAGCATCCGTAGAAGAGGTACAGCGCCGCCGACGGGTAGTAGCCACCCTTGAGCAGCAACGGCACTCCCACGGCATCAACGGCAATCCAAATTAGCCAGAATTCGTTCCACCCGCGGGCCATACCCCAGGTCGCCAACATCGAACCGACGAAAATCCAGGCATCGGCCCATGGCCCCCACGAGCCCAGCATCTCAAAGATATTGGCACAAATCACAGTGGCGAAGATAGCCACGGTAATCATCCCAATGCGTTCCGATGCCGTCGCCCACCGAGGCTCAATTGCGACCTCGTCACCGCTCTGATTGCGGCTCTTGACCCAGCTGAACCATCCGTAGAGACTGACGACGATAAACATGACCTGACGCCCCGCCTGGCCATAGAGATCAAGATTTTGCGGCGTGTGGAAAACTCCGCCGAGGAAGACGGTAAACAGCAAGGCATTTCCGATAATGCCGACCGGCCAAGCCCATACCTTCCGTTTCATACCTAGGAAGGCACACGCCAGGCCAAAGAGGTTACCGACAATTTCTCGAATCAAGATTGGTGCTCCCGCCACACTGAGCTGTGCAGTGAGGAAACCCACCAAAAAATCCGACACGTATTCCACGAATTATTCAACTCCTTCTCTTTCATCCGGACTATGACCGTCGGTTTCGGATTCCAACCGAAATCTGCTTGTCCCCTACCTGACGACCCTTCTGGCCACAGGTAGGGCGCTCGTGGACTTGTCTGCGTCAGCCGCAGCATCACCACCGGTGAGGAATTTCACCTCGCCCTGAGAATGCGAGTTCAACGTTAGCACTGTCGCCTTGCGCGCATGTGCATTTTATTCAATGAGGTTTCAATATGAGGTTCTAATACAGCCTCGACATAATTACGCATCTACAATGCGTAGTATGAGCCAAAAGCCCCGCCAACCACGTCCTCCCCGCCCCGCCCGCCGCTCCCATCACAAGCGCTCCGCTGGCTGGGTTCCGGACCAGCACGGCGCCTGGTTCATGGTCACCATTCCCCCGCTGACCGCTCTCGCCCTCACCCCCACAGGGACAGGCCTTGCCGTCACCGCGACCTGGCTGCTCGGCTACTTCGCATTCTTCGCCGTGAGCGTCTGGCTCCGCTCTCGTCGCCAACGCCGCCACCTCGCACCCGCCGCCACATACACCGCGCTCACTGCCGTCGCCGGCTGCATCACACTGCTTGCCGACGTTTCCCTCCTCACCTGGGTCGCCCTCATTGCCCCTCTTGCCGCTATCGCTATTTGGGAGACCTACCGCCGCCGACCGCGCTCACTTCTCTCTGGTGTCTCCACCGTTCTGGCCGCTAGCCTCATGGTGCCTATCATCGCCGGACCAACCCCGAAAGCTTGGGCAATTGCGGCTATCTACGCTGGATATTTCGTCGGCACCGTGCCCTATGTAAAAACTATGATTCGCAAGCGCGGCAACCGCCAGTGGCTCATTGGCTCGGTCACGTATCACGTTCTCATTACCGCCGTGGCCATCATCGGGTGGCTCCTCCTCCACGACCGGAACCTCATCAGCATCGGTGTGCCCATCGTCGCAATTGGGCTTCTCATCAGGTCTTTTGCCATGCCAATCTCCGGCGCTCGCCGCGCTCGGCCGTGGACTCCGAAACAGGTCGGAATTCTCGATGCCTTCTTTGGAGTCGCCGTCGTTCTGGCTGCGTGGTAAAAACGACGGCGGGGACATACTTTGGGGATTTTTGGGGAGGCGATGAAGTCTATGACTTCCACCAAACACGCAGTCAATCACGCAGTTTCCGTCTCAGACTTGGCCGCTAGCCTGAACTCGCGGCAGGCACCACAGTCGGGCTGGCGCAGCTGGGTTCATAAGGCCACCTGGGGCGCAATTTCACCGCGGGAATCATCGTCGGCACGCAAGCAACGCGAGCTGATAGAGCGGGTGCGACAGCCTATCTACGGTGACTACAACATCGCTGTTATCAGCGTGAAGGGCGGCGTTGGCAAGACGTCGACAACCATGTGCCTGGGCGCCACGCTTGCAAGCCTGCGCAGTGACCGAATCGTCGCGATCGACGCGAATCCGGACTTTGGCACCCTCGGCGCACGCGTCACCGCAGCCAATCCCGCATCTATTCGCGATCTGCTCCGAGCTCCGGATACGGACAAATACGCGCAGGTCCGCGCATATACATCACACACGCCGTCACGGCTGGAGGTTGTCGGCAGCGACCAAAATCCGACATCGACGATCGCGCTTTCCGACGGCGAATACTGCGCGGCCCTCGACATCCTTCGGCGGCATTACAACGTGAGTCTGACTGACTGCGGTACCGGCCTGACGCAGCCCATCTCCGCTTCGATTCTGTCTGCGGCCAATTGTCTGGTGCTGGTCACCACGCCTGCACTGGACGGCGTGAAAAGCGCCTGGACGACATTGGATTGGCTTTCAGCGCACGGCTTCGAACGGTTGGTTTCTACCACTGTCGTGGTGGTCAACGAGCTAAATAAACAGGGACTGTCCACAGAGACCGTGCACGAGTTATTTGCCCAGCGCTGCCGTGCAGTGCAGGTCATCCCCTATGATCCGCATATCGCGAATGGTGCCAATATCGAGCTGGACAATCTCCAGCCCGCCACCACCCAGAGCTATCTCGAATTGGCGGCCATGATTGCCGATGATTTCGCGCCGACGACTGGCCGCCACAGCTTTGTCTAACGCATAGCCAGCTAACGAAGGTGCTGACGAATCCCCTCGACATCGACCTCCTGAACGGAGGCGGGCTTGAAGGTGGCGTCGCGGTCCTTGTCCACCAAAACCGCCCGCACGCCTTCGGCAAAATTGGGGTGCTGACGCATGTAAGCGCCGAGCTTCATCTCCCGGTTCAGAGCCTCCTGCAGCGTAACCCCCGGACCCGCGTTCGCTGCATAGAGCTCCGCTGCCGCCACGAGACTCTCCGGGTTGGCGGGTGCCAGCAGATCGCGGAAGGTCTCCACTGTTGACGACGCACAGGAGCCAGCCTCAGCGGCTTCGTTGAGAGCTCGCTCAATCTCCGCCCAGGTATCAGCCCCAAAGCAAGCCTCAATGCAGTCGCTCCACTCGGCCAACTGCGGATCCCCGAGCAGATCACGAGCCTCAGCTGAGTCCACATCGAGCGCATACTCCGCGAGCGCCGAATCAATTCCATCGCGGTCCAGAGCCGCAACAAACTCGTCCAGCTGCGCGGATGGCACCGCATGTGTCGCCCATCCAGACCACAGCATGTCCGCCGCAGTTAGGCGGTAACCGGTCAGCCCGGTAAACCTCGCGATTGCCGACGAGGGCCCTCCTAACCGCGTGTTCACATGCTGCGAAAAGTGGGTAATTCCAACGTCGGGAATAAAGCCGATTGCCATTTCTGGCATGGAAGCGCTGGCACGCTCGGTCACGATTCGGTGGGAGCCGTGCATGGAAACACCAAGGCCACCGCCCATAGCGATGCCATCAATAATCGCGATATATGGCTTGGACTGCGCGAATTCCGCAATCATCGCGTTCATCTCGTACTCATCCCGGAAAAACTCCTCCCCCTGCTCCGGAACGCCATCGAGCACAGCCTGCCGAACTGCGCGCACATCACCACCGGCACAAAACGCCTTGGGGTGACCGGATGAAACAACAATGTGGTCCACCGAGTCGTCGTCACGCCATGCGCGGAGCCCCTCGACGACCTCGGTGACCATATCCAAATCGAGCGAATTAAGTGCCTTCGGCCTATTCAGCCGAAGGTGACCAGATCGCCCGTGGACTTCTCGCAGCACCTTCGGCTCATCGACCTCGGTGCGTGCAGTGCCAGAACCGTTATCAGTAGCAGTCATGTCACCCAGTGTGACACAGATAACTAACCAGGGAAAGGTTCTGACGGGAAGGTTCTGCTGCGAAGGTTCTGACGACCAGAACCTCACTGAGACTAAGGAGCTACTTCTTCTTGCTCTTCTTGTCCTTCTTGTCCTTCTTGTCCTTCTTGTGCTTCTTGCCCTTCTTATCGGACTTGCCTGCACCCTTCACACGGTCAGCTTCGAGCTTCGCGGCAATGTCCGGCACATAGCGGAATTCAGTACGCGGCGGACGCTCGTAGCTCCCCTCAGACTCCGGACGCTCCGGAATTTCCGGAACATCCCGCTGAATGTGCTCGTACGGAATGGTGGTCAGCAGGTGGTTGATGACATTGATACGCGAGCGCTTCTTGTCCTCGGACTCAACCGTGAACCACGGTGCGGACGGGATGTCGGTGTGGATGAACATCTCATCCTTTGCACGGGAGTAGTCCTCCCAGCGAGTGATGGACTCCAGGTCCATCGGCGAGAGCTTCCAGCGGCGCAGCGGATCTTCACGACGGGACTTGAAGCGAGCAACCTGCTCCTCGTCCGACACGGAGAACCAGTATTTGCGCAGGATAATGCCGTCTTCAACCAGCAGACGCTCGAAGATTGGAGCCTGGTGCAGGAAGCGACGGTACTCCTGCGAGGTACAGAAGCCCATGACGCGCTCAACGCCGGCGCGGTTGTACCAGGAGCGGTCGAAAATCACGATTTCGCCGGCAGTCGGCAGCTTTTCGACATAACGCTGGAAGTACCACTGACCCTGCTCACGGCTCGTCGGAGCCGGCAGAGCCTCAATGCGACAGGTACGGGGATTCAGGTACTGCGTGATGCGCTTAATGGCCGACCCCTTGCCGGCGGCGTCACGACCCTCCATCACGATGACAATTCGGGCACCGGTTTCTACCACCCACTGCTGCATTTCGACGAGCTCTGCCTGGAGCTTTTTGAGCTCGGCCTCATAAGCCTTCTTGTCGAGCTTCGGTGGGCGCTGGACGTCGTCATTATTCATAGCTTTCAGCTTACCTGGCACCCTGCCCTGACCCTATTCACCGGGTTTAACCGAGGGGTCTAATCGCAAACCTAATTGGAACCCTAGTCACGCGAGTAAAGACGCAGCGTGACCTGTGCAACAAGCCCAGCAAAGACCATGCCGATAATGACCACGATTGGCGCCACCACACCAATATCGCCGTTGGTCAGCGGCGCCAGAAGCTGTGCCTTGTACAGGTTACTCAGCGCCGGATCGATGACCGTCGCCTTACCCAGGAACAGCGCACCGATAGCCAGCAGACCACCAATCAGCGACGCAATCACAGCCTCGAGGACGAACGGCGCCTGTGTGAACCAGCGGCTGGCACCGACCATGCGCATAATCTCAACTTCCTTACGACGCGAGAACGCCGCAATCTGGACCATGTTCGCAATCAGGAACACAGCGGCAACGGCCTGCACCGCCGCCAGCAGGAAGGTCGCATTTCGCACCGAGTCCAGGTTCTGAGCTGCAGTACCGATCTCTTCATGCTGGTCAGTAACGTGGTCGACCTGTGGCAGCTCCCGAATCGGATCGAGCGGGCTGACATCGGTCGGGTCGCTCAGACGCACCATCACGACAGCCGGCAGCGACTCCGGCGTCGCGTTTTCCACGAGCACGGGGTCGCTATCCTTGAACATCTCCACAAAGTGGTCAAAGTTTTGCTGACGATTTCGGAAGGTCACCGAATCAACGCCGTCAGTCTCTTCAAGCTTGCCGACGACCTCAGCACACTCCGGCGAGGAGCAAGTTTGGTCTTCGGCGGAGATTTGTTCATTCAGTTCGATCTGCACTTCTACGCGATCGAGATAGAGATCCTTCGTGCGGCTGGTCTGCTCAGTAACCAGGATGCCCGTCGCAAGCAGCGCCAACGACACCGCAGTCGTAATAATCATCGCGATGGTCATCGTGATGTTTCGGCCCAAGGAGGAGAAAGCCTCACCGAGGACAAAGCGAGTCTTCATAGGTCAGTAATACCTTTCGAATGAGTTCTTCTACCGATGGACTGTCTGCTAGTTGTTCAGGCCGTAAACACCCGTGGCGTCGTCACGCACGAGACGCCCCAGCTCCAGCTCCAGCACGCGGCGACGCATGGAGTCCACGGCATCGTTGTCGTGAGTCGACACAATAACGGTCGTGCCCATGCGATTGATGCGGTCAAGCAGGAGCATGATGTCACCGGAGGTGCTTGGGTCGAGGTTGCCGGTGGGCTCGTCGGCAAGCAAGATGAGCGGGCGGTTGACGAAGGCGCGAGCAATGGCGACGCGCTGCTGCTCACCACCAGACAACTCGTGCGGGTAGCGGTTTTCCTTGCCCGAGAGCCCGACCATTTCGAGCGTTTCCGGAACTGCCTTGTCGATTTTCGCCTTCGGCTTGCCAATTACCTGCAACGCGAACGCGACATTTTCGTACACCGTCTTCTTTGGCAGCAGGCGGAAGTCCTGGAAGACATACCCCACTTTTTGACGCAATTTAGGGATGTTGCGACGAGAAATCTTGGTTAGATCCTGGTCTGCAACCGTCAGTTTTCCTGAATCCACTTTCTCTTCACGCACCATAAGGCGCAGGAAGGTCGACTTACCAGAGCCCGACGGTCCAATGAGAAAGACAAACTCACCTTTATCTATGTGGACTGAAACGTCGTCGAGAGCTGGTCGGCTAGAAGTCGAATAGGACTTGGTAACCCCGTCGAAAGTGATCATAAGTAGACACTCTAATCACTTAAGCCACTCAAGTCACTCTGGAATGCGCGAAACTAGACGCTGGGATGGCGGGATTGCGGGGACGAGCAGCGGCTAACACTAACCCCCAGAGCGTGCGACCGCACAGAAGTACACACTACGACAGAATTCGAAACCATTTTCCCCAAAAATCTTTACCCCCCCCCCCTTTACTTCGCTTACCTGTTCGATTAAAATGAGCGATGAAAGATTAAACGCGAGGATTAAAAACACCAAATAACGTCGCCGAGCTGCTTAAAGCTCGGAAAATTCGCTCAGAGTTAGTCGAAAATATTTTCACTACCTCTTCCTTATTTCAACATTTCAACGTCCAGGCCTTATCTTTCAGGGGGATTCAACAATGGCCAGCGGGGAACATATACCACGGAAACGCACTTACGCTGCGGCGATGGAAGCAACAGCGCCACGCTTTCACCATGAGATTTCTCAAACAGCACCAGCACGTCTTGGAATTGACCGTAATCGAGCTGATCTGCAGCTTGCCCTTGCTTGTGTTCCGTCTTCTTCAACAAAAGATGTCGAAGATTACATCGCCAAAATCGCTCCAGCTCTTGGCATGTCGCGCGGGAGAACACTCCAGTACATCGATATCGGGATGCAGCTAGAGCGGCTCCCGCGGTTGAAAGAGCTTCTGCTCAAACGCGCACAGCTACCGCTTCCCCACATGCGGGTCATTGCCACAGCCATCCTCCCCTTGGATGACTCCTCTACTGTGAAATATTTCGAAGACCATCTCCTCGAACTGATCACGCCGAGAGTCAATGGTGAAGTTCTTCGCGGAGTTCGGAGTCTTCAACAGAATATTCAGCGATTTATTAATGAAGTCAGCCCGCTATTGCGCCCTAAAAATGAGTACGACCCGCCGATTACTTCGTTTCAAAAAGGCATCGAGCAAAAAGCTGGCGAATCTATAAAGTTCGAGTTAAAGAACAACCTCACTGAAGTCACCATGGAACTGATGCCTGAGCGGGCAATTGAGTTTCAGAAAGTCTTGGAAGAAATTACCGCTGATCAGGACTGCGACTTCGTCGAGGCTTTTTCACACCTTCTGCACGGGACTGCTCAGGTCACCGCCACATTGAATCTGTACTGCCCACTTACTCAAGACAAGCCGCAGGAGGCATGGATCGGCGGTCTGGGGTGGATCAACAAAATCGCCACTGAATCCTGGCTCGATCGAGTCACTAGCATCCGGCTACTAGCGGACGAGAAAACGGAAAAGTACTCGCCAACAGAGCGACAGCGTACTTACGTCCAAGGTAGAGACGGCACCTGCCGCTTTCCCGGATGCGATGTCGATGCAACGAAGTGCGACATCGACCACATTCAGTCGTATAACCACGAGAATCCCGAAGAAGGTGGCCAAACCGAAACGCCTAACCTCCATTGCCTATGCCGCCGCCACCACAATCTAAAAACGGCCGGTCTTTGGAATGTCGTGCGCGATATCGACGGCGTGGAGTACTGGACCTCCGTCACTGATCAAAGCACCGAAAAAGCTGCGCTTATCAGCACAGAATCAGGACCGCTCTCCGGCCACGGTCGCTACTCTTTCGACCTGCGCAAGACAAAGAAAGCACAGACACTCAAGGAATACAACGAGCAGAGGTTGGAACACCTCCGCGAATCACAGGAGCTGACAAATCAGGCTCGCGAAGAACTGGGAATGAACAAAACCGAGAGAAACGGAGAAGCCGACGAACCCACCACACCGGAAACACCCGAGGCACCGGAAGCGCCCGAAGACGAACCGCCCTTCTAGCGCTACTCGCCTTCGGACTGCTGAGCCATGCGCCAGCGAATACCGGCCTCGATGAAACCGTCTAGGTCACCGTCGAGGACCGACTGTGGGTTGTTGACTTCGTATTCGGTACGCAGATCCTTGACCATCTGGTACGGGTGCAGCACATAGGAGCGCATCTGGTTACCCCACGAGGCATTGCCGCCTGCGCCGAGAGCATCCAGCTCCGCGCGCTCTTCCTGGCGCTTCTTCTCCAGCAACTTCGCCTGCAGAACTCGCATGGCAGATGCCTTGTTCTGGTGCTGGGACTTCTCGTTCTGACAGGTCACCACGATGCCGGTTGGGACGTGCGTAAGTCGGACCGCGGAGTCCGTGGTGTTCACCGACTGCCCACCTGGGCCGGAGGAGCGGTAGACGTCGATACGCAAATCTGACTCGGGGATGTCGATGTGATCCGTTTCCTCCACAACCGGCAGCACCTCAACCTCAGCGAAGGAAGTCTGGCGGCGCCCCTGGTTGTCGAAAGGACTAATACGAACCAGACGGTGCGCACCCTGCTCGACCGAGAGGGTGCCGTACATGTACTCGCCATGGACGACGAAAGTAGCGGACTTAATACCGGCCTCTTCAGCGTAGGACGTGTCGTAAACCTCGACCTTATGCCCATGCTTGTCGGCCCAGCGCAGGTACATACGCATGAGCATCTCGGCCCAGTCAGCGGCATCCACGCCACCGGCACCGGAGCGGATGTTGATGACCGCCTCGCGCTCGTCGTAAGGCCCCGAAAGCATCGTAGTGACCTCGAGGGATTCGATGTCGGCACGCAGCTCAGCGCGTTCGGCATCGGCCATCTCGACGGCGTCGGGGTCGCCCTCCTCTTCCGCGAGTTCGTACATCACAGAGAGATCGTCGAGGCGCCCGCGCAGCGAGTCGATCTTTTTCTTCTTCGCCTGCGCCTGCGATAGTGCGCTGGTGACCTGCTGCGCGTGGTCGGGGTCATCCCACAGCGACGGGTCGGCGGCCTGGGCTTCCAACTCCCTGATCCGGTCGGAAAGCTCGTCGACATCAACCACCTTCTCAATGGTGGTCAGCGTCGCGTCGAGTTCTTTGAGGTCAGCATTCAGATCCGGGTTCACGGGTACTACCTTAGCTATACCGCCTGTTTCGGTGCACAATAGGACGTATGTCTGAAGCCACCGCCAGCCAAGATTCCAGCCAAGACCCGCACCAAGATTCCAGCCAAGACCTAGAACTCTTTCTCTCCCAAGTATCCGAGTCGATTGTGGCATCGGATACCAGTGTTGCGGTTGCCATCGTGAAGCGTGCCGCTACCATTGCCGCTCGTATGCGCGACGAAGGCCTGGTCACGGAGTACAAGACATCGATTTCCGACGTCGTCACCGCGGCCGACCGCGCAGCGGAGAAATTCGTCGTCGAGGCTTTGGCCGCGCTCCGCCCGGAGGACGGCATTCTTGGCGAGGAAGGGTCCGCGAAGGAGTCCCAGTCTGGTCGCACGTGGGTGATCGATCCTGTCGATGGCACCTACAACTTCACCACTGGTTCGGACTACTGGTGCAGCGCATTGGCGCTGGTTATGGGCGATGCGAACAATCCGGATGAGGTCGTCCTCGGCGCGGTGCACCGCCCGGCAACGGGCGAGAGCTGGATTGGTGGCCCCAATCTCCCGACCACTCGTATCAACCTCGATGGCACTGTTGATGACCTCCGGGTCACTGACCGCCCCCTCTCGGAAGTCTGCGCAGCGACCTACCTCCACACCACGGTGGTGAGCTCGAGCGAGGAATCCGAGGCCACGGCTACAAAGTCCTGGCTGGATGCGGTGTCCCGCAGCGCTACCTGGCGCATGCTGGGCTCAGCGTCGGTGGATATGGCAGGCGTTGCCGACGGCCGCATCGGCGTATGGTTCCAGCGCGACGTCGCAGCCTGGGACTGGCTGCCTGGGTATGCGCTTATCTCGGGCGCAGGCGGCGAATGTACGTCGGTGGGGCGCTGGAAGCTTGCGGGCTCGAGTGGCCAGGTCGCAGAGCTGAGTGAGGTTCTGCGCTAGAATTTCGGCCATGACCACCTCTTACTCCGAAGATCTCGCCCTCGCACTCTCGCTTGCCGACGCAGCCGACGACCTCACGATGTCCCGCTTCGAGGCGGCCAATCTAATCGTCGAGTCCAAGCCCGACCTGACTCCGGTCTCCGATGCCGATATCGCGTGCGAGAAGCTGCTCCGCGAGATTCTGTCGGACAAGCGCCCGAGCGATGAAGTTCTCGGCGAAGAATTCGGCGGCGAAGCTGTGTTTGAGGGCCGTCAGTGGGTCATCGACCCCATCGACGGCACCAAGAACTTCGTGCGCAATGTCCCGGTCTGGGCCACCTTGATTGCCCTGCTGGAGGACGGCAAGCCGGTTGTCGGCGTAGTCTCTGCCCCAGCACTGGGCCGTCGCTGGTGGGCATCCAAGGGCGACGGCGCATTCAAGCGCACCCACGTCGGTGGCCGGGAGGCCACCGAGCGCCGCATTGAAGTCTCGAAGGTAGCAGATGTCGCGGACTGCTCAATCTCCAACTCTTCGCTCACAGGTTGGGCCGAGCGCGATTTGCGCGACAACTTCATCGGTCTCACCGATGACGCCTGGCGTCTGCGTGGCTATGGCGACTTCTTCTCCTACTGCCTGGTAGCGGAGGGTGCGGTCGATGTCGCCGCCGAGCCAGAAGTTTCCCTGTGGGATCTGGCAGCTCTTGCAATCCTGGTCGACGAAGCTGGCGGCCGCTTCACTTCCCTAGCGGGTGTCGACGGGCCGCACGGCGGGGACGCAGTTGCGACGAATGGGTTGCTTCACGACGCTGTCGTCAAGCGCCTGAACGGGTAAACAGGGTTTTCCAACCTATCGCAATTTGCGACGAGCGCCCCACTAGCTCCCGTTCGCGTGACCGATATCCAGGATACGTCGCAGCTCAGCAAATACTTCAGGGCGTACCTCATGGGTTACTACCCGTCCACTCTTAGACCTAGTAAGCAGCCCGGCATCCGCCATGGTCTTTAAATGATGCGACACCGTCGGCTGACTAAGCCCAGAAACAGCGGCCAGCTCACCCACGGTCATCGGACTACAGCCAGCGGCAGCGAGCTGAGACAAAATTTGCAGGCGCGCCGGTTGCGCCAGCGCTTTGAAGAGCGTTGCCGCAGCTTGCGCTTCCGCCGTGTCGAGAGGCCGACCGCCAAGTGCACAGCATTCTGAGATTTCGTCCATACCTGTTGAGGCTACACGCCCCCCCTAAATATATTGACAATCATCGATATATTGATTACACCGGAAACTATGACACAGACTACAAAGTCACTCAGCTTCCTAGATCGCTTCTTGCCGCTATGGATTGCAGCTGCAATGGCAATTGGCCTCATTCTGGGCAAAATTGCACCATCATTTGTGAACTGGCTGGCAGAGGCAAAAATTGCGACAATTTCCGTACCAATCGCCATCGGCTTGCTGGTCATGATGTACCCACCGCTCGCAAAGGTTCGATACGACAAAACGGGCGAAATTTTGACATCAAGGAAGCTGATGGGCATCACAGTCTTCCTCAATTGGATTCTCGGCCCCGCACTGATGTTCATCCTTGCCTGGATATTCCTCAGCGATAGTCCAGAACTGCGCACTGGCGTGATTATCGTCGGTCTCGCCCGCTGCATTGCAATGGTTTTGGTCTGGAACGACCTATCTTGCGGCGATACTGAAGTCGCTGCCGTACTGGTGGCCGTAAACTCGCTATTTCAAATTCTCATGTTCGGCGCTCTGGGGTGGTTCTACCTGCAGATTCTGCCCTCCTGGTTGGGACTGGAAACCACTTCCGCCACCTTTTCTTTTTGGGCAATCGCACTATCCGTAGTGGTATTCCTCGGTATTCCGCTTCTAGCTGGCGCAGCATCACGCATAGTTGGTGAACGCGCCCGTGGTCGCGACTGGTATGAAAATGACTACTTGCCCAAAATCTCACCATTGGCGCTTGCCGGCCTTCTATACACAATCGTGTTGCTCTTTGCACTTCAGTCACAGCAGATTCTTGAGAATCCCTGGACCGTTGCGAAAGTGGCGCTACCACTAGTGATCTACTTCCTCGCCATGTTCGCGATCGCTCTCACTTCGGCCAAGGCCGCGGGCATGAACTACGCAACCTCCGCATCGATTGCCTTTACGGCCGCCGGAAATAACTTCGAGTTGGCAATTGCGGTTGCGATTGGCACCTTCGGCCCATTGTCCCAGCAAGCACTTGCGGGAACGATTGGACCACTTATTGAAGTACCCGTACTCGTTGCACTTGTCTACGTCACCCGCTGGCTCGGGCCGCGCCTTTTCCCCAATGACCTTTCCGTACCGGACAAACTATAGAAAAAGGGTTCTGAAGTGAAGGAAATCCCGAAGGTACTTTTCATCTGCGTGGCAAATGCCGGTAAATCCCAGATGGCCGAGGCCATTGCGCGTGCAAAATATGCCACGCAGTTCATCGCCCTTTCAGCAGGAACGAACCCCAAAACTACTACCAATGCGCTTGCAGCCAAATCAGTTGCAGAAATCGGCGCTTCTATGGACGGTGCATCACCAAAGCCGATTGACCCCACGATTCTCCGGACTGCAGATCGTGTTGTCATCATCGGCGATGCCGCTCATGTAGAGCTCCCCTCGGACGCTCAAGGCTCACTCGAGCGTTGGCTTACTGACGAGCCTTCAAAACGAGGCATCGACGGAAAAGAACGCATGGACCTAATTCGCGATGACCTCGAGCACCGTATCGACGAGTTAGCTGTCGAACTCCGTTACACTAAGAATCCCTAAGCGGCAGAATCCAACAAAAGCCGCCTTATCGCCAGCGTAATCCACACGACTGCGCCGACGCCTGCGATGAGGCCGAGGAGCAGGAACATCAGGCCGACTGCCCAGAGCCCGGTGGTGTCGTCGGTGCCGGCAATGATGCTCCAGCACAGGGCGTAGCCGGCGACGGCAGCCCACCAGGTGGGCAGCAGGTTCAGAGTTGGGACGGCCACGCGCATCATGGCAGAGGCAGTGAGGATGACCATCGCAAAGCCGCTGCAGAAAACCTGCCACGGCGAGTAGTCGTATTCGCCCTCGAGCGTCCACGCGAGCGTACAAAAGCAGATTAGGAATGCTGCGACGAAGACGAAAATCGTGTGCCCAAATGCGATACGCTCGCCGTATTTTTTGGCCAACCATGCGGCGCCCACCCATGCGAGGACGGTGGGGATGGCAATGATCAACAGGTACGCGAGGAAGACACCTGGCACCTCAGCCCAGGTGAAACTCGTCAGCATCGATGTCATGCCACCAGGCTACGCCTGCCTCTTAGCTTTTTGAGCGCGCTAGTTTCCCAGTAAAAACACAGACGAAACACCATGATTTACACATAGTCACTTAATGTATTGTCAGGTTCGGTTGCTACAACTAGAAAGTCGTTTTCAATACGCCGTTTGTAGAGAGTGCTTTTTACCAAAGAGCACCTCCCTATAAGTTGTAGTAAAGGAGAAATCCGGGGTGAATAAACCTACCCGAATTGTGGGGCTCGATATAGCGCGCTCACTCGCCATCATCGGCATGATCATTGTCCATATGGCCTCACTACTTTGGAGCACAAAGGTTGTGCTCTCTGGCCTACCCTCATCACTGTTCGCCATTATCGCCGGCGCCACAATGATGATCATCGGCCGCAATTACAGCAGCACTACCTTCTTGCGCTTGATCACTCGCGGCGCCCTAATCATTCTCATCGGCCTGGCACTATTGCCGGTGGGTGGAGAAATTCAGGTGGTCCTCGTCATCATGGGCCTGGTAATGATGCTGGTTTCCTGGATGCCAGCGCTCGGAACCTGGTGGCGAGTCGGCTTCTTCATCGCCGCCACCATCGCCGCCACAATTAAGTACGCGCCTATGACGCTGCCGCAGATCTATCCGCTACTCGCGTGGATCGCATATTTCATCGGCGGCATGCTGCTTTACGACGTCTACCTACGCCGTCGCCTGCAAGACACTTCCACCTCTGAGAACAGCGCCAATGCTCGGTTGAGCTGGATTGTCACCGCTGTCAGTGCTGTCATCACGGCCGTCGGCATGTACTTCCGATTTGATCCCGAGATTGCTGGCTGGCTCCGTTTTACCGGACACACTGGCGTCTTCGGAGAAATCATTCTCTCCGTCGCAGTTGCCGCCATTGTCCTGCACTTGTGCCTTTTCGTAGGCGATCGCTTCCCAGCTGTGGTTTACCCATTCGCGGCTATGGGAACAATGTCGCTGACAATCTACATCCTGCACGTTCTCACCGCGTTTTATTGGCAGCAGAATGTTGCATTGCATTCCACGTTGTCTGCAGCAGGTTTCATCGTATTCTTCCTCGTCATCGCTAGCCTCTGGAAGAAATTTGTCGGACAGGGCCCTGCCGAAAAACTCGTTGCCACCGCAATCAAGGGCATTGTTCCTTCTGGGAAAGGGAAATAACCGTGAAGAAAACATCTTTTTCCATCGCAGCAATTGTTAGCAGCACCCTGCTTCTATCTGCGACTCCAGCTCTTGCATTGGAAAACGGCGAACCCGCACCCGCCAATGCTGAAAGCAGTTCTGTGGCCGCGCTAAAGATTGGCAAAATCGGTAATTTCGGTGACTGCACAGGCACGCTGGTTGCCGACCAGTGGGTGCTCACCGCACGCCACTGCCTGGAGTCTGTGAACAACGAAGGGACCCAGGCCCGCATCGGTGGAAAGGTCTACGATGCCGATTCTTGGGCGCTTTCTCCAATGTCTGATGCGGGATTGCTTCACCTGACCGAAAAGGTCACCGACGCAACCCCGGCGAAGGTCTCCCGCGATATCCCCACACCTGGACAGACGGGAACTCTCTACGGCTGGAGCAGCAGCTCGTCCATGGCACGATCCGGGCAGCTTCCGATGACCAAGATGGTCGTCAATGAGCTGCTGGGAGGAGGCCCCACTGAAGGAACCCCAGGTGAGGCTGCGCCAGATGGGGCCACTCCAGGTGAGGCTGTTCCGGGCGAAGCTGTCATGCCGGGTGCAGTTAAGCCAGATGCAGTAAAGCCAGATGACTCCAAAACCGAGTCAATCCCCGCAGGAACGGAAAGCATCCCAGCCGACGCTGCCATGATGCCAATGATTCAAAGCGCCATCCTGGACGCACATTCCGTTTCTGGCGCGGGTATGCAGGGAGGCGACTCCGGTGGCCCATTCTTCGTCGACGGAAAGCTCGCTGGTCTCGCTACCGCCGGAACCTCCAATGGCGACCCTGACCTGCCCTCCCCCAGCGCAGCTATCACTACCCTCGCTGGCACTGCTGACTGGATCGATGACATCACCTCCGGCCGTGACACAGAAAGTGTGCTGACTGCGGAGAACACTCCTGCTCCGCCAAAGACCATTCAGACCAGCGGTGATCACGTGTGGGCCTACCTCGCCATCGCATGCGCTGGCGTGGTTATCGCGGCGGCTTGGTCGCGCATTAGGAATGGGCGACAGTAAAACCGTCTGACCTCAACCAAAACCACCTCCCAGAATGAACTGGGTAGGTGGTTTTTCTGCAAAGGAAGTGAGCTCAACTGGGGCCGAAGCCTCAAAATCTCGCGGTAGCTGACATAAAATCGCAACCGTATCCCTATGGTTCTAACCCTTTTCTTAGAATCCATGATGTGGTTCGCATAATTGTTAAATGGTGAAACCCCACCAACGAGAAAGGTAATCAATTCCCGTGGATGGCTACACACCCTTCGACGTCTTGATGGATATCGGTTGGATCTCGCTGCTGCTCATCATCGGTAATTTGATGCGGCGGTTCATCCCCTGGTTCCAAAAGCTTCTTATCCCCGCACCGATTACTGCGGGCTTGCTCGGCTTGCTGCTAGGCCCCAACGCTTTGGGAATAATCCAGTTCAGCGAGCATTTCGGCGACTACGCAACCATTCTCATCGCGGCAGTCTTCGGTGCCCTGCCATTCACAATGGATTTCGATGCCAAGGTACGCCAGCGCGCGCGAACGATGTGGTCCTATTCCGTAGGCATGTACCTGGCGCAGTGGGGATTCTTCGCGCTGCTTGGTGTGATTCTTTTCGCCCCGCTTTTCAATACTCCGGACTGGTTCGGCATCATGCTGCCCGTCGGATTCGTCGGCGGTTTCGGCGTGGCCGCAGCAGTTGGTGGCGCACTGGACTCGGCCGGCATGACCGAGGCCACGAGTTTGGGTTTCACAGCCGCTGCGGTGGGCATGTTTTCCGCAATTATCGGTGGTGTAATTTTCGCCCGCTGGGGGTCAAAGAAGGGGCACACCAATGAGCTGCCCGCCTTGGATAAACTGCCGGAGGACATGCGCACCGGCATTATCTCTCTTCCCGGCCAGCGTCCAAGCGTGGGACGGGCGACCACGAGCCCGTCCTCAATTGAGCCGATTGCGCTGCACGTTGCAGCACTAGCGGCGACGCTCTTCCTGGCAAATATCCTGACTAACTTGGTCAATGACGCTTTCCCGGCCTTGAGCTTCCCGCTGTTCGCGATGGCCTTCCTGGTCGGCCTGGCGGGTGTTGGAGTACTGCACCTGATTAAGGCACCGCACTACCTGGATACGAAGTTGATGGGTTCGGTCTCCGGCGCGTCGACGGACTTCCTGGTTGCAGTCGGCATCGCGTCGATTGTGCCGGCAGTGGTGGCCACCTACATCGTCCCGCTAATTATCCTGTTCGTCGTGGGCCTGGCCTTCTGCCTGGTGTTGTTCTTCTACGTCGCACCACGCATCTTTGAACATGGCTGGTTCGAGCGTGCCGTATTCAGCTGGGGCTGGGCAACTGCCTCCGTGGCCACGGGCATCGCCGTGCTGAAAATTGTGGACCCGGAGCAGAAATCCGGCACGCTCGAGGAATTTGGCATGGCCTATGTGGGATTCGCGCCCTTCGAGATCGCGGCAGCCATCCTCGCACCCATCGCAATCCTCGCCGGACTGGTGTGGCTATTCGGTGGAGTCGCGCTTATCGGCGGGCTAGCCCTGTTGATTCCGCCGATGATCTGGTTAAAGAAATCGAAAGCCAGGACTTCGTAGAAGTTCCCACACCGCCCACATTTGCGAGCCCAGCGTGGGCTGTCCGGGCCTGTCTGGCAGCTGTCTGCCCACCGTTTTGCCAGTATTGCGCTCACTTATCGATGCATGATTCACCCATCGATGCGCTCCAGCGTATCCATAAGTGAATAACTCATCGATATGTGAAACCGAAAGCTAGCAGCGCGTACATGAGCTGAGGCAAGTCGACCAGAATCAACCCAGCAATCCCCTCAAGCTAAGTACCTTCAGCCCGACTAATCGAGCAGCGCCTCACGCTGCATTTCTGATGACCGTCCTTCAATGCCCGGTTGTGAAGTGCGCGAGTTCGTCAGACCCAACGACTACCCAACGGCTTACCCCCCCCCAAACGGTGATTTGACCCCCGAATAAAGAAAACCCCTACCAGCGTTTGCACCGGTAGGGGTCTCTTCTTAGTGGCGGGGGCAGGATTCGAACCTACGACCTCTGGGTTATGAGCCCAGCGAGCTACCGAGCTGCTCCACCCCGCGTCAACTGTCCTGGCTTTTACAAGCACTCACAGCGGGCGCTGGTCTCTCTGACCAACGAGAAGTAACTGTAGCACGACGCTCCCAACAAAGACCAATCCCCAGGTCATAGCCAATTTCGCTACAACCTAGGGAGTCTTCGGACCATAGAAACCTATGATTCTCGGTTAACTACTCGTTGCACGTCTTACTGGCCGTTGGCCTTCTGGTAGTCAGCGGCAGCGCGGTCGAGCTCGGCAAGTGCCTGGCCCTGTGCCGCGTAGTCACCGTTCTTCTGAGCGTCGTTAAGCTTTTGCAGTGCGTCGGAGATACGGCGAGCGGCGTCGTCACGCGCGGCGACATCAACCTTGCGCTCTTCCTTCGGTGCCTCGTCGTCGGACTCAGCGTCGGCGGCATCCTTGTCCTTATCCGCCGACTGCTCCTCAGTCTCTTCCTCACCGCGGACCTTGGTCGCGGCGGAAGCATCGATACCGACCTGACTCAGAGCCTCAGTGACCGTGGCGCCATAGCCCACCTGACCGCGGTAAGCGACGAGAATACGCAGCAGCTTCGGGAATGCGGTCTCCTGGCCCTTGCGCTGGGTGTAGACCGGTTCGACGTAGAGAATCTCGCCATCGCCGACCGGCAGCGTCAGCAGGTTACCGTTGGTGACCACGTTCGTGCCCTCGAGCAGAGTACGGTCCTGGGCGACCTCATCTGCGGACATCATCGTGTCCTGCGCCTGCCGTGGACCCATGGTCTGGGTGTTGGTCGGCAGGGCACGGATGGTGATTTGACCGTACGTCTCCGGATCGGAGGAAGCGCTCATCTGGGCGGCGAGGAACTCGCGCTCCAGACCGCGGAAGGCGGAAATCAGCTGGAAGCTCGGCTTTCCGGTCTTCGGATCGGAAGCGACAACGTAGTACGGCGGCTGGGAGAGGTTCTGCTCTTCCGGCGCGGTCGGATCGGACGGGACGGACCAGAAGGAGTCATTGGCGAAGAACACGCCCGGATCGCTGACGTGGTACTTGGCCATCAGCTCACGCTGAACCTTAAACAAGTCCTCCGGGTAGCGCAGGTGCTCCTGCAGCTCCTCGGAAATCTCCGACTTTGGCTTCACCACATCCGGGAAGACACCCTCCCAGGCCTTGAGCACCGGATCCTTCTCATCGAACTCGTAGAGCTCAACGGTGCCATCGTAGGCATCGACGGTCGCCTTGACCGAGTTGCGGATGTAGCTGACCTCGCTGTTCGGCAGCGGGCGTGGAGTGCCATCCGGGTTAATGGAGTCCTGTGTGGTTTCCTGGAGGCTCATGCGCTGGGAGTACGGCATCTTGGCCAGCGTGGTGTAGCCGTCGACGATCCACTTCATACGGCCATCGACTACAGCCGGATAGGTCTTGGTGTCAGTGGTCAGCCACGGGGCGACCTTCTGAACACGGTCACGCGGATCGCGGTTGTAGATGATCTTGGAGTCCGGCCCAATGCGGTCGGACAGCAGGATGTTGAGTTCCTGGTAACGGGTGGCGAAAATCATGCGGCTGGCAAGCCCGCCTACGCCAACACCGCCCTCACCGTCGTAGGTGAAGTTACGGCCGTCGGCATCGTACTCATAGTCCTTGCCGTCACCGTTACCGCCAACAATCGCATAGTCGGCATCGCTGTTGGCGATAACCGGGCCGTAGTAGATACGCGGCTGCTTCAGGTTCAGGTTCATGCCGTTCGGGTCCTCGGACTCGAACAGGTCAGCCACGGTATACAGCGGGTAACCGCCGCGGGCGGAACCGGACTCGGAGGCAACCTCGTCGACCTTATTAGCCGGCGCAGCAACGAAACCATTGCCGTGGGTGTAGACCGTGTGACGGTTAATCCAGTCAGTCTGGTTACCCTGCAGCGTCTGCGGGTTCAGTTCACGAGCAGCGACGATGAAGTCACGGGACGCACCATCGATCTGGTAGCGGTCAATGGCAAGCGGATCGGAGAAACCATAGAAGTTCTTCAGCTGGCGCTGCTGCGTGAAGGTACGTGGCAGCACTTCCGGATCCAGGATTCGGATATTGGCCAGCGTCGCAGCATCGCGGGAAATCGAGTCCGCACCTTCCTTCGCGGCTTCCTTATCGCCTTCCTTTTCAGCCGGAACACCCCAGTCGCGCTCAACCTTCACCTTGTCGTCAGTAAGCCCGTAGTGGTAGCGCGTCGATTCAATATTGCGCGCAATGTATTCGCGTTCCTTGGAAGCGCGGTTCGGGTTAACTGAGAACTGCTCAACTGCCATCGGCCAGGCCACGCCAATCAGACCTGCGGAAACCAACATCAGCACGGTGGCAAACGCCGGGATCGAAAGATTGCGCAGGAAAATGGCCGCGAAGAATGCAGCGGCCACGACGATTGCGATGACCAGCAGCGTAATCTTCGCCGGCAGCAGCGCATTGATATCGGTGTAGGAACCACCGGTGAAGGTCTTCTGCTTGTTATTCAGCAGCTCATAGCGGTCCAGCCAGTAAGACACAGCCTTGAGCAGCATGAAAACACCGGCCCAGCACGCCAACTGCGCACGAGCCGCATTGGAAACGCGGGTCTTCTCCCCTGTAGTCGGGTTACCTGGGCGGATGCCACCAAGGAAGTAATGCGTCACCAGCGACAGCAGGAACGCAATAACTACCAGGACAACCAGCGTCGAAATGATGTACGACCACAGCGGCAACTGGAATGCATAGAAGCCCAAGTCCTTGCCGTACTGCGGGTCAGTCTCACCGAAGGACTGCCGATTTAAGAACAGCTGCACCGTCTGCCAATTACCCTGCCCCACAAGGCCACCGAGTACGCCGAATACAACGGGCAGCGTGGTGAACATCGACTTCGAACCGGATTCAGCCATCCGTCGGTACACTGCCTGCGGGCTGCGTGGATCCGTCAGTCCGAGGTCGACGGGCCGCGAGCGCCACGCCAGCCACATAGATAGAAATGTCAGTGCGCCCGTTATCAGGCCTACAGTGATAAACAGGACGATACGAGTGAGCCACGTGGTGGCGAATACCCCTCGATACCCCACTTCACCGAACCACTGAAAGTCCGTATAAAAATTGACGGCGATTGGAATAACAAAGGTCAGCGCGGCAATCACCAACACGGTAATTGCCAGCCACCCCGGTCGGCCACCCGCCGATCGTCTCGGTCGAGTCTGGTTTAGAGACAACGTCTCTCCTGTTCGAGTTGAGCTTGACTTGCCAGCGAGCTGGTAAGTCGGTCGTACGCTTATCTGTCATCTACTCTAAATAAAGTTCCTAACATTTGACTAAGGATGCTGTTAATACAGCGTTGCCAGGAAAGGGGCGTCGTCAAGCGTCATGAGCGAAAACAACGGCACTCAGACTCATCTCAGCCAGCAGGCACTCAATCGCGCCGTGCGCGAAGCTGTCGAATACGTCCACACCGAAGGTTGGGACCGCGCTCCGAGCCTCTTCGCCCTCGTCCCCACCGCCGCGCTTGCCGACGTGCTTGCCGACGAGCTGATTGACAGCGCCCCATTGACTGTCGTTGCGCAGGAACCCCTCCCCGAGGGAATTGAAGGCGGTAGCCCTGAGTTGGCGGACTTTATCGCTCGGACATCGTGGCCGGCAGGTGTCGTCGGTGCCGTGTTAGCGCAGGAAATAATGGTCATCGCTCCGGAGCAGGCGGACAGCTTTGAGGGTGCATCCCTGGACGAGGTGCGGGCACAGGCGGATGGTGAGGCGGCTCGCCAGGCACGTCTTTTCAGTGGTGTTATCAGCGAAGGTCCACACCTAACACTGATCCAACCTCGCCCCACAGAGGCGGAACTGGATGAGCGTGGGCCCTTTGCTGAAGATGAGATTGAGCTAAAAGATGGTTCTGGGGTAGCCGATGGTGTCATCGCTGCGTTGTATTCCACGTTCGGAAGCGCCTCATAAATCCACCTACCAGCGATAAGAGACAAAAAGAGGTATTGAAAGCGCCGAATATACATATAACTAGCTGATTCCGGTTGACATCGGACTTAGAACCTAGTTGTATAACAAAGTGATAAAGGCGCGTCTCTAAGTATCCGCTCAGGGTTCTGTCGGACTTGGTTCTGTCGGACTTGGTTCTTCCAGGGACGGTCTGTGGCGAAGAAATCGCGAGTGTAGCGCGAGTTTTTCCTTCTATAGGTTTTCAACTAAGAGGTTTTTAATTATGAAGAACAACGTTGTTCGCCGTGCAGCAGCCTCGGCAGCTGCAGCTTCTGCGCTGGCAGCCTCCCTCCTGACCGGTGGTGTTGCCAACGCTCTTCCTACTGGTAACTACGTTGCCTTCGGCGATTCCTTCGCTGCTAACCCGGGTCAGTCCGATCCAGCCGTACCGGGCCGTGGTGGCTGCCCGATTTCGGTCTCGAACATCGGCTCTCACGTTGCTCGTGAGACTGGTCTTGAACTGCACGACTACTCCTGCAACGGCACTACCGCTTTCATGCCGACTCAGCCGCAGAAGTCCCTGATGGGCCAGGTTGACAACGCCATCGCTCAGGGCTCCCTCGGCCCGGCTACCCAGCTAGTAACCATCTACGTTGGCGCCAATGACGCGATGCAGGGCGCTGTGCTGCCAATGCCGGTTCAGGATGACCTGTACACCACCAACGTTGTGGCCGCTGTGGAGAAGATCAAGGCCGCTAACCCAACTGCTCGCGTCATGCTGATTGGTTACCCGGCTTTCACCTCTAATGACCCGACTCACTACGCTTGCCCGGTTAACGCCGCAGGTTTTGCACCGCACATTCCGGCTGCCGGTATGCACCACCTTGAGATGGCTCTGCAGAACCGCCAGATGCGTGCTGCCGCTGAATCCGGTATCGGTTTCGTCAACATGAAGGAGGTCACCAACATCGACGTCGCAATGTGCGGTCCGGACGGTGAGCGTCAGGTCTCCGCAATTCTGGATACCGATGTTGCTTCCTACAACATGACCAACCACCCGACCTTCCACGGTTCGGCAGTTGCTGGCACCACTATCGCCAACGTCTACAAGAGCACCTTCTAAGGTCTTTCGACGTCGCTCAGACGTCTTCAAGTACAACGAAAATCCCCGGTCGTAATGACCGGGGATTTCCATTTGTGGAGCTGCCGAGAATTGAACTCGGGTCCACCGCCAACTCGCCAGGGCTTCTCCGTGCGCAGTTCGCACGATCGCCTCTACTCGACCCTTCGGCTCAGGCAAACATGTCCGAATGACGGGCCCAGCCGCAAGTAAGAAGATCCCCGATGAGCCTTACGGCGCACCCATCGGGCGAGCCCTTTTAAGTCGATGCCAGGGTCCGGACCAAAGGGCAAGCCCGGTCTGACAGACACGCTAGTCGCTTAATTAGGCAGCGAGAGCGTAGTCGCGCTGAGTGTTCTCGGCGCTTAATCAGTTGCTACGACGCTTAAACGGTGGTCTCTAGCCTGCACCGGCACGCTTCCCCTGGCTCACTGTACGGTGTCGAAACCATGTCAGCCCCATACAATGCCTTCGAGCACGGGAAAGTGCGTTGCGCTCAAAGGATGTTCAAGAATAACGCTTTACGACGGGAAAAGTCAACAAGCTTCGCCGCAAGGCTCCGCCCCCCCCCCACCCGAATGTCAACTCCGGGTTGACACTGACGTCAACCAATGGTTGACTGCAGTCATGGATCCATTGACGACAATCCGTCACCGACTGCAAGCAACGAACATTGCCGAACAAGAACTTGAAGATGCCGTGGCGCAGGCTCGCGCAGCGGGCCATTCATGGGCAGAGATTGGAAATGTACTCAATATCTCCCGGCAAGCGGCATTCAAGCGGTTCGGAAGTGTCCAAAACCCCGTTTCAGGAGAATTGATGACTGCCACAAAAACTACACATATCGCCGAGCTCGGCGAAAAATTCCTTCGCCACATCATCAACGGCGAAGAAGCAGAAACCGTAAGCATGATTTCCCCAAAGCTCCGGAAGGATCTCCCCTGGTCCACTATCTACTCTGTCTGGGAAGATGTTCTCACCGAGACTGGGGCGTTCGAATCTTTCGACGACACCCAAGTCACCAGCCTCGGGGGAACCAGGACTAAGGAACCGACCTCGCAGAAACTCCTGTCGAAGATTCTCGGCACAAGTCTCGTCATCACCACCCTCAAACATGAGGCTGGCGAATGGATGGCTCGAGTTGCCTTTGACCGTCACGAAAACGTCATTGGCCTACTCATCCTCCCAGTCGATGCGACTGAGTTCCCCTTCTAAAAAGGGTTTCTTCTAATGAAGACCTCTTTTACCCCTTGATGCCCTTCACACGACGGCCCAGCGCACGAGTAGCTTCGCGCTCCTCCGTGCGGCGCTTGATGTCCTGGCGCTTGTCATAATCCTGCTTACCGCGGGCGAGTGCGAGCTCGACCTTCAAGCGGCCGTCGGTGAAATACAGCTTCAGGGGTACAAGCGTGTTGTTGCCATCGCGGACCTTGCCCCACAGGGTGTCAATCTCCTTGCGGTGCAACAACAGCTTGCGCGAGCGACGCGGTGAGTGATTAGTCCACGAACCGTAGGAGTACTCCGGGATATGCAGCCCGCGGAGCCACACTTCGCCGTCGTCGATGGTCGCGAAGGCGTCATTAAGCGATGCTTTGCCCTCGCGCAGCGCCTTGACCTCAGTGCCCACGAGAACGACACCGCATTCGTAGGTGTCCAGAATGTTGTAGTCATGGCGGGCACGACGATTGGTGGCCACCACCGCGTTGTTGGCGCTGACCTTTTCTTTCTTCGACTTCTTCTTGCCCATAACCTGATTAACTCTAGTCGAAGAAGGTGCACTACAGCTATTCCCTAGCTATTCCCTTAACTTTCCCTTATGCGCCTGCTCGCACCCGACATACATATGCCTCTGGCCTTTTACGTTGTGACGCAACTTACTTTCCCCTAACCTTTTACCAACGTCTAACACAGAGGGATTTATATATATGGGACAGTCAAAAACGTTGGAACCGGACAAAGCGCCACCGAAGCCAAAGGGGTTCCTAGCAACACTGGAACGTATCGGCAACGCACTGCCAAATCCATTTTGGCTATTCGTGATTCTTGCCGGTGTAGTCATCGTTTCTTCGTGGCTCGGTGAGGCTGCGGGTATGCAGGCCAAGGATCCCGCGTCGGGTGACATCATCGAGGTGGAAAGCCTTGCTACCGCAGAGTACCTGCAAAAGATGGTCTCTGAGGCGGTAACGAACTTCACGGACTTCGCACCAGTTGGCCTGATTCTGGTGTGCATGCTCGGTGTCGCAATTGCGGAGTACTCCGGTTACATCGGCTCGGCAATCCGCGCGGCAATTTCCAAGGTGCACTCCCCTGTCCTGCTGACATTCATTGTTGCACTGGCCGGCGTGACTGGTTCAATCGCTTCTGATGCCGTCTACGTGATTCTCATTCCGCTGGGTGCCGCCTCATTCGCCGCAGTTGGTCGTAACCCTATTGTCGGTGCGATGGTCGCCTTTGCCGCCTCGTCGGCCGGGTTCAATTCGTCACTGGTGCTCAACATCACCGATGTGCTGCTGGCAGGTATCTCCACGCATGCAGCGCACTTCGTGGATCCGGAATACGTAGTTTCACCGCTGGCCAACTACTTCTTCACTATGGCCTCGTCGATTGTGCTGGCTCTGATTATTACCGCCGTTACTGAACTGTTTATTACCAAGCACGTGGAGAAGACCGTCCACGACGACCACATTGACCACGATGCCGCGGAATTCACCAAACCGGGCGCTTCGGAGGAAGCTGCCGAGGAAAACGCCAAGAAGGAGGAGCGGAACACCGCATCTAGCAGCTCCAGCAATGGCCGCGACAAGCTAATCCTCAACGATGCCGAACGACGTGGCCTCCGCTACGGCAACATCGCCGCTGTCATCTTCCTGGCGCTTTGGTTCGCTGCCCTGTTCATCCCGGGTTCGCCTCTGCGCGGCGAAGGCGACGGCATCTTGAATTCCGTGCTGCTTACCGACGTCGTGGCGTCCATCGCCCTCTTCTTCGCAGTGGTCGGCATTGCGTACGGCATCGGTGCCAAAACCATCACCTCCTCAGCAGACGTGCCCGCCTTCATGGAACGCGGCCTGGGCACACTGACCACAATGATGGTGCTCTTCTTCGCCGTCTCGCAGTTCACGGCCTACTTCAAGTGGTCCAATATCGGCCAGTGGACCGCTATCAAGGGCTCCGAATTCCTGACCAAGGCGGATCTGCCGCCGCTGTTGCTCTTTGCTGCCTTCGTCCTGATGGTGGCTGTTCTCAACCTGCTGATTACCTCGGGCTCCGCACAGTGGGCTCTGATGGCGCCGGTCGTTGTGCCGATGCTGATGTACGTCAACGTCTCTCCAGAGGTCTCCCAGCAGCTATTCCGTATTGGTGACTCCCCGACCAACATCATTACGCCGATGTCGCCGTACTTTGCGCTGGCGCTGACTTTCCTGCAGAAGTACTACAAGCCTGCGGGTGTCGGCACGCTGATGTCGCTGGCTATCCCGTACTCGCTGTGCATGATGGTGGGCTGGTTCCTATTCTTCGTCCTCTGGTATCTCGCGGGCATTCCGCTGGGGCCGGGGGTTCCGGTGCGTTAACTCACAGCCACTAGGAGATTGAGGGATTGGTCGAATTTTTCGCCCAATCCCTCACTTATTTGTGGCACCCGGGCTTAATATTGCGTACGGTCGCCACCACAACGGGCGTCGTAAAGCGAAAACGTACACACATTGAGCACACACTGAGACGCGGATATAACCTATGCCAACAAAGCACCTAAAATTTACGGGATCGACCGGCGAGACTCTGGCTGCATCAATTGATTTGCCGGACGGTCAGCCACGCGCGTGGGCGCTATTTGGTCATTGCTTCACGTGTAATCGGATGGTGCCCGGCGCGTCACGCACCTGCAAGGCGCTGGCGAAGAAGGGCATTGCGGCATTCCGGTTCGACTTCACTGGCCTCGGGCAGTCCACTGGTGATTTCGGTGAGACGACGTTCCAGACCAACATCGATGACCTTAAGGCCGCCTACGAGTTCATGGAGGCAGAATTTGAGGCCCCCTCGCTACTGATTGGGCACTCGCTCGGTGGCGCAGCGGCGCTGAACGCCGGCCACGATATGCCGAAAATCAAGGCGGTAGCGACAATCGGTGCACCCTTCGATCCGGCACACTCGATTGTGCGCATCGCCGGTGACATTTCGACGGTCGATGAGCACGGCACGCAGGTTCTGCAGATTGAAGGTCGTGGCATTCCCATCTCCCGTGAGTTCTTGGAAGTGTTGGCGGACTACAACCCGGAGGTTTATCTCAGCCAGCTGCGCAAGCCACTGCTTATTCTGCACTCCCCGACCGACCAGACTGTTGGTATCGATAGCGCCCAGAAGATTTTCCAGGTCTCTCGCTATCCAAAATCCCTGATGAGCTTGGATCGCGCAGACCACTTGCTCACTCGCGCTAAGTCCGCCGCGCGCGCTGCTGACCTGATTTATGCGTGGGCGGATAGCTATCTTCCGGAGGCTGAATAGCCCTGTTATCATTAGGGGTTATGGACACAACTGAACACTCTGGCCACTCACACGGCCACGGTCATTCACACGGCCATGGTCACGGCCATGACCACGCTCATTTTGACCCCGCGAATACTCCTGCTCGCCGCCTTCTCGCGGCTGCTGGTCTAACTCTTGTCGTATTTCTCGCCGAGCTCATCGGGGGCTTGGTTTCGGGTTCACTGGCGCTGCTGGCAGATGCCGGCCATATGGTGACGGACTCCGCGGGCCTGCTGATGGCAGTTGCCGGTTTGGCTATCGCCCAGCGCGGAGCCAATCACCGCGCGACGTACGGGTACCGTCGTGTTGAGGTTCTGACTGCTCTCGTCAACGGTCTGACAGTTTTCATCATTGCCGCTGTGATTCTCTGGGGCGCAATCCGGCGATTCGGGTCAGTGGAGCAATCTGAGATTCAAACCACGTCGATGCTCATCATCGCAGTCATCGGCCTGCTCACCAATGTGATTGCGGCGTTTCTGCTCGCCGGCGCTGCCAAGGAAAGCGTCAACGTCCGCGGCGCGTATCTGCACGTGCTTGTCGACGCCGCTGGTTCGGTCGCCGTCATTATCTCCGCTATCGCTATCGCATACACCGGCTGGACTGCCATCGACTCGGTGGTCTCTATCGTGATTGCGCTCTTCATCGTCCCCCGAGCCGCCGTTCTGGTGCGCGACTGTCTCCACGTGTTGCTGGAGTACACCCCGAAGGGCGTCGACACTGAGAGAATCACTGCTGACCTGTCTGACTTGGACGGAGTGGTCGATGTCCACGATCTCCACGTCTGGTCCCTCAACGGCAGCGACCTACTGGCATCTGTCCATCTCGTGCGCTGCGACACGCTCCCCAACGGCGACGAGCACGCATTGCTCGACCGCGCGCAGGCACTGCTTCACGACGTCCACGGGATTGAACACGCCACGGTGCAAATTGAAAGAACCGGGCACGCTGACCACGAGTACCCGGCTCATACCTAAAATGTTCGGCTAGTAGCTGAAGTAAGATGCTAGCCCTCGAGCTGCTCCCCTAGCTCCAGCCACTCCATCTCCAGCTCTGCCTTCTGCTCAACCACCTCCGCAGCACGGCGATCGAGGTCCGCCAGCTTTTGTGTGTCCAAGTTGGCTACATCAGCACTCGCTTCCGCCATCTGCGCATGCAGTTCACTTTCTTGCTGGCTGAGCTTCGCCATCTTCCGCTCCAGAGCACTCATCTTCTTCTGGACAGCATGAGCTTCCGCAGCCGAGAGCTTCGAGGTATCCTCCTCTGAAGCTGCGCCACGGGTCTGCGGACTACCGGCATTTGCTTGAGAGGCACCACCACTAGCGGCCGAGTCAGCCAGCTGTGCGCGACGCTGGAGGTACTGACTAATCCCGCCTGGCAAGTTCGTCAGCTCGCCATCGCCGAAGAGGGCCCAGGTCGAGTCGGCAATACGCTCAATCAGGTAGCGGTCGTGCGAGATGACCACCAACGTGCCCGGCCAATTGTCCAGCAGGTCTTCCAATTCCTGCAGCGTGTCAATATCCAGGTCATTCGTCGGCTCGTCGAGCAGCAGGAAGTTCGGCTCACTCATCAACACGCGTGTGAGTTGCAAGCGGCGACGCTCACCGCCGGAGAGGTCTGCGATTGGGGTGCGCTGCCGCTTCGGGGAAAAACCCAGTCGCTCCGCCAGTTGCGAGGCGCTAATCTGCTTCTTGCCCAGGTCAATGTAGGTCGCCACGTCCTCCACAGCGTCGAGCACACGCATATCCAGCGGCAGATCATCGAGCTCCTGTCGCAGCCAACCCAGACGCACCGTCTTGCCCTCAATCCGCTTGCCATCGCTTAAGGGGTAGTCTCCCGCCAATGCGCGCAACAAAGTCGTCTTACCCGAGCCGTTGACACCGACCAGGCCAATGCGCTCGCCGGGGGCCAGACGCCACGTGACGTCGTTAAGCAATTCCCTACCATCGGGCGTTTCCAGGGACGCATGCTCTAGCTCTACGACCACCTTGCCCTGTCGACGCTGCGAAAACGCCATCAACTCCACGGAATCACGCGGCGCCGGGACATCGGCGATGAGAGCCTCAGCTGCTTCGATGCGGTAGCGAGGCTTCGAGGTGCGGGCCGGCGCACCCCGGCGCAACCACGCGAGTTCCTTACGCGCAAGGTTCTGGCGACGCTGCTCGGCGGCATCGGCTTGGCGCGCACGCTCGGCACGCGCGAACGTCCAGTCGTTGTAACCGCCATCGTAAAAATCGACGGTGCCATCGTGGACTTCCCACGTCTTCGTGGCAACGGTATCCAGGAACCAACGATCGTGCGTGACGACGACCAGGGCTGCCCGGCGCGAAAGAACATGATCGGCCAACCACTGCACACCCTCAATATCGAGGTGGTTCGTTGGCTCATCGAGAATGAGCAGATCCAGATCTCGGACCAGCGCGGCCGCCAGGTTAACGCGACGGCGCTCACCACCGGAGAGATTGGCGACCTTGGTATCCATACCGAGGTCATTGATACCGATGCCATCGAGGACCTCGCGGATGGAAGCGTTACCCGCCCACTCGTGTTCAGCGAGTCCCAGCGGTGCAATGACGCACTCAAACACGGTGGAATTCGGGTCGAGCTCGGCGCCCTGGGTGACATGCGCCATGGCCATGTCGTTGGCTCGCGAAATACGTCCGGAGTCCGCTGGCTCCACGCCTGCCAGAATCTTCAGCAGTGTGGACTTGCCGCCACCGTTCAAACCGACAACACCGATGCGGTCGCCCTCTTGAACACCGAGGCTGACGCCGTCGAGCAGAGTCTTGAGCCCGAAGGACTTAGAAATATTCTCGCAATTAATCAGATTCGCCATGATGAGTATTTATTGTGCCCCATTCGACGTTGCCAAGCACACGCCGGACATACCAGGCCACCGGCAGCTCATCGAACTGCTCTCGGGTTACCCATTTAAACTCCGGATGCTCGCCGCTGAGCTGGACATTCTGCGTGTCGTCGGCCTCGCGTACTAGAAAGGTCACCGTGTGGAAGCGGAAATTCTCCCCGCCCAAGTCCGGATTGGAATAGTGGGCAAATTCACTGACCTCCGCTGCGCGCAGGCCGGCCTCTTCACGCAGTTCGCGCACAGCGGCCTCCGCGGGCTCCTCCCCCGCGTCGAGCTTGCCACCGGGCAAATCCCACTGGCCCCCGAGGAAGCCCTCGTATTCACGCAGCAGAAGCAGCAAGCGGTCACCTCGGAAAACTATGCAGTTGCACACCCAGCCGTCGTCGTCAGGCCAGAACTTAGTCCAAGCCAGGTCGCGCGGTTCGCGCCGGCCGATTTCGGCCCTGCTGGGGTTGCCGTCACGGTGCATGGGGGAAAGATCGCCTGTCCTTTGTTAAAAGCGCTGGTCTCGTGAGACCTCAGCGAGGCGAACGAAATCGGCAATTTCGAGCTTCTCTCCTCGCTGCTTGGGGTCAATCCCCGCTGCTATAAGCGCCTCTTCGGCCGCGGCGCCAGATCCGTAAATCCCCGATAGGGCCGCACGGAGGGTCTTGCGGCGTTGCGCAAAAGCAGCGTCGATAAGCGGGAAAAGGCGCGCGCGGAATTGCGGCGAAATCTCCCACGGAGCCTCGGGGGCATCGGCGGCATTGGAGTTCTCAGGAGCGTCGGAGCGGGCGTAGCAGTCAATGCGCACAAGCCCGGAATCAACCTTCGGGACCGGCCAAAAGACGTGCGGACCAATGGCACCGGCGCGACGCACTGTGCCGTAGTAGGCGGCCTTGACGCTGGGGACGCCGTAGATCTTGGAGCCCGGCTGAGCCGCCAGCCGGTCAGCGACCTCGGACTGCACCATCACGAGCACACGGCGGATGGTGGGGAGCTCGGCAAGCATGTGCAGCAGCACCGGTACCGAAACGTTGTATGGCAGATTGGCCACCAGCGCATCTGGGGCGGTCTGAAAGTCCTCGCGGCTGACCTTCAGCGCATCTTTCTCAATGAGCTCGAGTTCACAGCCCTCAGCGCGCTCAGCGACTGTCTGGGGCAAACGCTCCGCCAACCGAGAATCGATTTCAACAGCCGCGGCGCGGCCGCAGTGTTCGAGCAGCCCGAGGGTCAGCGAGCCCAAGCCGGGGCCGACCTCAACAGGGTAGGAATCCTCCGGCAAGTCCGCCGCAGCGACAATTCGACGCACGGTGTTGGCGTCGTGGACGAAGTTCTGCCCCAATTTCTTCGTCGGGACAATATCCAACTGCGCCGCCAAGTCGCGCACTTCGACCGGCCCCAAGAAAGAAACTTCTGCTTTAGTCACAGTTAGATACTACGGGGTCAACACAAAAAATAGGCTTAGCTCGTTATGGCTAGACGGAACTAGCTTTAACGAAGCCCCATGGAAGCGGTACAAGCGGGCCATGCGCCCCAACCCTGACCAGCCTGGACACGCTCAGCGACAGCAATCTGCTGCTCGCGGGAAGCCTGCGATGCACGCGGTGCATACTCAGTACCGCCGTAAGCTGCCCAAGTGGAATCGGTGAACTGCAGACCACCGGAGAAACCGTTACCGGTATCGATAGCCCAGTCGCCGCCGGACTCACACTGAGCCAGCTGATCCCACACGCCGTAGCCGGCAGCCGGAGCTGCAATGCGGGACTTAGTGCCCTGGCGAATAGTGGAGATACCCGGAGCCTTTAGCTCCTTTTCTTCCAGGACCTCGCGTCCGAGCTCTTCACCATCGCGAGAGGTGACCTTGACCTGACGCTCTACCTGGCCCGGTTCACCTTCCTGCTCAACGATGCGCTCATCTTCGAACATCGAATCATCTTCAATGATGTTCTCGTGAGCTGGAATCTCCTCAGTCTCGGTGATGGTCTTATCAATCAGACGAGACAGAGCGATGCGCATCCCCTCGGTGACCGGAGCATCCAGACCCGGCTCGACGGTGTCATCTTCACGCAGTTCAATGCCACGCTGAGCCAGCACATCTCCGACGGTCATAGCCGGGACGGTCAGGTCGATGTCCTTGGCATCGTCGTGAAGCACAATATTCTTGGCACGAACGACGTCGAGTTCGACTCCCTTAGCGGAAATCTCGCCCTTTTCGACCTCGACCTTGTCCTTATCGGAGATGAGCCCCTGCTTCTTCAGACCTTCAATCAGCTCATCGGTAGTGATGGCATTGGTCTTGTGCTCCTGCGGCTTGCCATCGACAATCATCGTGACTGGCTTGGCAGAGCGGTAGACCAGCTTGCCGCCGTCCGTGAGATCGCCCTGACGCTGAACCAGGTCGCCACCGGTGGTTTCGACACCAGCCTTCTGCAGAATGGCCTTGTCATCCTTGGACCAGGTTGCGATTTGCTCAACCTTACCGTCGATTTCGACGGTGATGGTGTCATAGTTGGATGCTGCGACAGTACCACCCAGAGCAACAGCAGCGACCAGACCGCCTGCGGCAATCTTGGACGAAGTGGAGACTCCGTCATTAGCACGATTGAGATGACGCTTCTTCGCAGCACTCACGGGGTTCGTCACAGCCTTTCGGAGGATGGGGCAGCTAGCAAATGAAAGAAATACAGTTTGTAACAGTACGGTAAAGATTCAGTGTTGTCTAAAATATATCGATAAAAGTGACGGGAAATACAACAAACCGCCCCGGCTGCATTTCCACAGCTCAGGGGCGGCAATACGCCAGCACGTGCTTAAATACCGTACACCCGACGTGCATTATCCGTCAAAATCTGTGCCATCTCCTCCGCCCCGATTTCTCGGGCTGCGGCCATCGCACGCGCCTGATGACCGATAAAAGTGGACTCGTTGCGCGCACCTCGGAAAGGCTCCGCGGTCATGTACGGGGCATCGGTTTCCACCAGCAGCTGCTCCGCCGGCGCCTCAGCCACAGCCTGCCGCAGGTAATCATTGCGTTTGAAGGTCACGTTGCCGGTAAAACTCAGCAGGTAACCGCGTGCAATGGCTTCGCGGGCAACCTCGATGGGCGAAGAGAAACAGTGCAAAATGACCGTATTGTCGTAGCCGTCCAACGCCGCCATCAGGTCTTCATCGGCGTCGCGGTTATGAATCATCAACGGCTTGCCGACGGTTGCTGCGAGCTCCATATGCCACTGCAACGCAGCCAGCTGTTCGCTCTTCGACGCGCAGCCGTCGAGGGAATCCAGCCAGTACCAATCCAATCCCGTCTCCCCCACGGCCACAACCCTGGGGTCGGCAGCCATTTCGGTTAAGCGGGCCTTGGCGTCGTCGTCAAGCTCGTGCGCGCGCGTCGGATGGATGGCGGCGGCGGCCCAGACGTTGGGGTGCGCGTGCGCAGCGGCAAAGGCCAGTTCGGTTTCCGGCATGCCATCGCCGACCGTGCAGACTCCGACGACGCCCGCTGCGGCGGCCCGGTCCATGAGCGCCGCAATCTCTTCCGGAGTTTGCGCCCCACAGGACGCGAGATGCGTGTGGGCGTCAAACAGCGGAGTGAGATACTCCGCGGGTTCTGCAATCTTGCGTTTGCGCTTTCCCATACCTCTACTGAGCCCCTACTTCACCTGTGCCCACTCGGGGCCGTGCTCAGCCAACTCAGAGTCGAGCTTGGTGAAAATCGGCTTCGGCTTGGCCAGCGCCGTACCCGGCTCAATGTCGAAGCGACGCCAGGCGGCCTTCTGATTGACGTAGTCACCGGTGATGATTGGGTAGCTCCTACCCTCTGCCGGCAGGTCAGCGCCGACCGGTTCGACCGGCATGTCGTCCTGGACTTCCTGGACTTCTGGCATTGCGGCCCAGATCCCCTCGCCGCCCAGGGTCTCGAAGACCTTCTGCGAGCTTTCCGGCAGGTACGGGGTCAGCAGCACATTGGCGTCGCTGACTACCTGCAGTGCTGTCCACAGCACGGTGGCGAGACGCTCGCGCTGGGACTCGTCCTTCGCCAGCTTCCACGGCTCCTGCGCAGCAATGTAGGCGTTGGCCTCTCCGACCAAGTGCATGGCGGCGGTGATACCGGCGCGGAAGCGGGACAGCGCAAGCGCGTCGCCGACCTCGGCGAAGGAACGCTCAGCCAGGTCGAGCAGTTCACGGTCAGCGTCAGTGAGTTCGCCCGGAGTTGGCACCTCACCGAAGTTCTTGAAAGCCATGGACACGGTGCGGTTGACCAGGTTGCCCCAGGAGTTGGCCAGCTCGTTATTCACGCGGCGGACGAACTCATCCCAGGTGAAGTCGGTGTCCTGGTTCTCCGGGCCTGCCATCGCGATGAAGTAGCGCAGCGGATCCGGACCAAACTCCGCCAGGAAGTCCTTCACATAGATGACAACGCCCTTGGAAGAGGAGAACTTCGAGCCCGACATGGTCAGGTACTCCGAGGAGACGACCTCCGTCGGCAGGTTCAACTCACCGAGCTCCCCGACCTCGCCCCCGCGGGAGCCCTCGCCACGGTAGCCCAGCAGCTCAGCCGGCCAAATCTGGGAGTGGAAGGTGATGTTGTCCTTGCCCATGAAATAGTAGGACAGCGCCTCCGGGTCATTCCACCACTTGCGCCACGCTTCCGGGTCACCAATGCGCCAGGCCCACTCGATGGAAGCGGATAGGTAACCGACGACGGCGTCGAACCAAACGTAGAGTTTCTTCGTCCCGTTTTCCGACCAGCCCTCCAGCGGAATCGGCACACCCCAGTCAATATCACGGCTCATTGCACGCGGACGGATGTCCTTCAGGATGTTCAGGGAGAACTTCAGCACGTTCGGGCGCCAGTCCTTGCGCTCCTGCAGCCACTCGGTCAAGGCCTCTGCCAGAGCCGGCAGGTCTAGCAGGAAGTGCTCAGTTTCAACGAACTTCGGGGTCTCGCCGTTGATTTTCGACACCGGATCAATCAGATCGGCCGGGTCAAGCTGGTTACCGCAGTTGTCGCACTGGTCGCCGCGGGCACCGGAAGCGCCACAAATTGGGCAGGTACCTTCGATGTAACGGTCCGGCAGGGTGCGACCGGTCGACGGGGAAATCGCACCCATCGTGGTCTGCTTGACCATATAGCCGTTTTCGTAGAGCCCACGGAAGAGCTCCTGGACAACGGCGTAGTGGTTGCGCGTGGTTGTGCGCGTAAACAGGTCGTAGGAAAGCCCCAGACCCGCGAGGTCCTGCACAATCTGGCGGTTGTAACGGTCGGCCAATTCCTGGACAGAAACGCCTTCCTTCTCCGCCTGCACAAGCAGTGGCGTGCCATGCTCATCAGTACCGGAGACCATCAGCACGTCATTGCCAATCATTCGCTGGTAGCGAGCGAAAACGTCCGAGGGGACACCGAAACCTGCAACATGGCCGATATGTCGCGGACCGTTAGCGTACGGCCACGCAACTGCTGTGAAAATGCGAGACATATTTAACAGGGTAATAGATGACCTACCATCACGATGAACTGTGCCCTCATGAAGTCTTCCAAGAACTGTCCCCTAGCGTCATCGCGCGCTCGCGCAGTCACTACGCTTATGTCCTATGTCCACTCGGTCCACCTCCTCCGACTCGGCCGCTGACTTCACTTCGCGCGCGACCACTGCGCTAGCTCGTCTTATCGCCGCCGGTCATCGCCCCGCCGCACTCGTCGGCTCCTGGTTCGGTTATCGCGCGGTTCTCGCCGCTAACGTCGAGCTCACCGCCTGCGATTCGACAGCGCTTTTCACCAGCCCCGACCCCAATGCGTGGCTATTTGGGTTCCGCCCCTACTCCGGCACCAGCGCGCATGGGATCGCTGCCTGCGTCGCATTGCTTGCCGACGACGGCACGTGGCATTTCGACGGCCCCGGCACCGGTGACCCCTCAAATCCGGATTTCCAAGCCCTTCAGGAGACCATCAAATACTCGCACGAAAACACGCGTGACGACGCGCTCCCCGCGGCCACACCACTGGAGTGGGATCAGGGCGACCGAGAACGCCACCAGCTTGCAGTGGAGAACTGTAAGGAAGCAATTGCCGCGGGCGAGGTGTACCAAACCTGCATCTCTACACGCTTTCACGCGGAGCTGAATGCGGGATCGGGCACGAACGTCGATGTGGACAATGCTGCACTAGCCCACGCCGGCGCGTGGTTTTCCTCCCGCGTGGCGCGGTATCAGCCGGCTCGAGCGGCATTCTTGCCCGGCAACCTCGATGCTGGAATTCCAATTCTGGCCTCGCTGAGTCCTGAGGAGTTCCTCATCCGCGCTGGCACAAGCGTGACTGAAACTCCTATCAAAGGCACGATTCCCGCTGACCGGCCCCCGCATGAGCTGTTGCGCAGCGATAAGGATGTCGCCGAGAACATCATGATTGTCGACCTGGTGCGCCACGACCTCGGCCAGGTGGCCAAAACTGGCACTGTGAAGGTCACGGATCTGCTCAGTGTGCGTCCGGCACCGGGCGTGTGGCACCTGTTTTCCACAGTTTCCGCGGAACTTCCCGATCAGCTCAGCCACGCTGAGCTGATCGATGCCTGCTTCCCACCGGCCTCAGTCACCGGTACACCGAAGCTGCGAGCAATTGAGCTTCTGCGCGAGTGGGAACCCGAGCCCCGTGGCGCTCACTGTGGCGCGATTGGTGCGGCCCACGGGGATGCACTTGAGCTCAATGTCGCCATTCGTACCGCTGAGTATGCAAAAGACCCGAACTCGGGGAGAGTTCGGGTCGAAGCTGGCATCGGCGGTGGCATCACCATCGGGTCTACACCCGAGGGCGAATGGGCCGAGATTGAGGCCAAGGCCGCACCGCTGCTGTTGGAAAGCTAGTTGCGCAATTTACGAGCACGGCGGCGCTCGCGCTGTTCGGCCGCTTCCGCCAAGCGGCGCTCACGAGCCATGCGCAGGGCAAACTGACGCTGTTCCTTGTCATCGAGGTACATCGGATCGTCGGAAAGCCCCTTAACCAGCGAAACCATCAGCGCCAAGATAACAATGACGAACGGGCTTGCCGCCAAAATGGTGATGTTCTGCAGGTTCGACAGGGCATCGCTGCCACCGGTGACCAATAGGACGATGGCAATCAGAGCGGTGAAAATACCCCACATAGCAGTGACCGTGCGCGACGCTGTGAGTCGACCGAACTGACTCATGGTACCCATCACCGTGGAGGCGGAGTCTGCCGAGGTAATGAAGAAGGTAGCCAGCAGAATCATTGCGATAGCGGAGGTAATCGCGCCACCCGGCAAGGATTCCAGCAGATTGAACAGCTGACTCTCGGCCGAACCGTCACCGTAGATGGACGCACCCTGCTGCTCGTGGGTAATGGCGGTGCCACCAAAGATGGAGAACCACACTGCAGAGACAATCGACGGAACGGCGACGACGGTGAAGACGAACTCACGGATAGTACGGCCGCGAGAAATACGTGCGATGAACATACCGACAAACGGCGACCATGAGATCCACCAGGCCCAGTAGAAAATTGTCCAGGAAGAGAGCCATTCACCGGCGGTGCCGTCAGCGGAAGCACTGGAGCGGGAGGCCATCTCAAAGAAGGAATCCAGGTAGCTGCCAATAGAGGTCGGAATCAGGTTCAGAATCACCACGGTAGGGCCGAGGACCAACACCAGCAGAGCCAGCAGACCTGCGGCAACCATGTTGAAGTTCGAGATGTACTGAATTCCCTTGCCCACGCCCGACAGTGCAGAGACCAAGAAGGCACAGCCCAGAACGAGAATAAGACCAATCCACAAAGGTGCGCCCTTGATGGCGTTGAACCCGTTGATTTCCAAACCGGCGGAAATCTGAAGTACGCCCACACCGAGAGAGGCTGCCGTACCGAAGACGGTGGCAAAAATCGCAAGCGCGTCGATAAGCTTGCCCAACCGCCCCTCAGCGCGACGCGCGCCGATGAGCGGGATGAACGCCGCCGAAATCAGCTGCTTTCGGCCGAGGCGGTAGGTCGAGTAAGCAATTGCGAGACCGACGATGGCGTAGAGCGACCACGGGTGCAGAGTCCAGTGGAACATCGTCGAAGCCATGGCGGTACCGACTTCCTTCGGCTGGTGGCCCGGCACGCCATCGCGATAGAAGGTCAGCGGCTCAGCGACACCGTAGAACATCAGACCGATGCCCATACCGGCGGCGAACATCATCGCAATCCAGCTAGGCGTGGAAAACTCTGGTTTCTCGTTGTCCTTGCCCAAGCGGATGTGACCGAACTTGGAAATCGCGATGGACACAATGAAGAAGACAAAGACGGTACTGGCCAAGATAAACAGCCAGCCGATGTTCTCCACGACCCAGTTCAGAGAGCTAGATGCAAACGTCGAGAAACTATCCGGCCACGCCAGGCCCCAGACGATGATTGCCAGAATTGCGACAACGGCGGGGATGGTAACCCCGAGGTTCACGGGAGCGTGAGAATCGTCGGCCCTGACTTCGCCGACGACTGACTCCCCTACTTCTTGTTGTATTTCATGCTCTGGTGGATTCGTCATTCCTCCACCATGTCCACCATTGACCTGGGATTTCAACTCAGGATGTGGATTCTCTCAGGTTTTCCTCATTTCCCGTCTGAATTACAAAACTCCCAATAACAGCGTTTACCCTGTTCACTGGCGTGCGCTGGAACATTTTCTGGCACAAAGTAACAATCGGCTAACGATTTCCCTCACGAGCAGCCAAAACCGCCTGATAGAGATCACGGTGCTTTGTCATTCCAGCCTCTGCCGCAACCTGCTTCGCGGCATCCTTCAGCCGCATGCCATCAGCCACAAGCTCCTCCACGCGGTCAACCAAGTCCTCCGTGGATACCTCCGTCGCCTGCTGCCCCGCGCCCTCAATCACCACCGTAATTTCGCCGCGGACACCTTCCTCCGCCCACGCAGCCAGCTCTCCCAGCGTCGCACGGCGAGTCTCTTCAAAACGCTTGGTCAGCTCACGGCTTACCGACGCGCGCCGCTCCTCACCCAAAATCTCCGCGGCATCGGCCAACGTAACAGCCAACCGATGCGGCGACTCAAAGAAACAACAGGCCCGCTTCTCTGTCTTCAGTGATTCCAGCCAGATCCGGCGCGCCCCCTGTTTACGAGGTGCAAAACCATCGAAGCAAAAGTGGCCGACGCCCAACCCGCTGAGAGCCAATGCGGTAGTCACCGCGCTCGGCCCCGGTACGCAGGACACGGGCACGCCCGCGTCGTGAGCAGCCGCCACCACAGCCAGGCCAGGATCCGACACCACCGGCATCCCCGCATCGGTCACCACAATGACTTTCTGTCCCGCCTTCGCCGCCTGAATCAGCGACTCAGTGCGGCTCTCTTCGTTGTGATCGAAGTTTGAAACAAACTTCCCCTTGGGGGAAATGCCCAGCGCTGTGGCCAGGTTGCGTGCTCGCCTGGTGTCTTCCGCGGCGATGATATCGGCGTCGATAAGCGCACCGCGCAAGCGGTCGGAGGCATCGGCGATATTGCCCAGCGGCGTTGCCACCAGAGTGATGCCAGGGGCCAGCGTCATTGCCTCGCTAAGAGGCGCGTTCTCGTGCGGTTGGAAGTTCGATGCCGAATGCGTCATGATTCCATAGCTTAAACTGACATTCGTGACCGATGCCGCTTTAACCCCACCACCGGAAACCGAGCGCCGCGCGAAAAAGCGTTTCCTGCGCCCGATTCCCCCGGTGCCCTCGCTGCCGCCACTGCGGCGGTGGGACAAATGGGATACCGCCACTTTTGTGGTTCTCGGAATCGTCGCAGCGCTAACGCGTTTCATCGGGCTTGCTGCCAAGACCGACAATGGCACCCCGCTCTTCGACGAAAAGCACTATGTGCCGCAGGCATGGCAGATTCTGGAGTCCACGCGCGACCCCATCTCGTCTGGCATTGAGGACAATCCCGGCTACGGTCTGATTGTGCATCCGCCAGTGGCCAAGCAGGTCATCGCCGTGGGCGAGTGGATCTTCGGTTATTCACCAATGGGCTGGCGATTTATGTCGGCAGTGTGTGGCACGCTGGTTATCCTGCTGCTCATGGACATCGTCCGACGCATCTCTCGTGGCTCGCGGTTGGCGGTGGGTATTGCTGGTCTCTACGCGCTTGCCGACGGAGTGCTGTTTGTCTCCTCTCGGGTCGGCATGCTGGACATGATTCAGACCTTCTTCATCATCGCGGCCGCGTGGGCACTTCTCATTGACCAGGCCGATGCCCGCAAGCGCCTGGAATCCGCCACGGAGCTAGGTAGTTTCGGCCCCTATCTCAGTTATCGCTGGTGGCGACTGCTCGCCGGCATCATGCTGGGGCTTGCCACCGGGGTGAAGTGGTCCGGTCTGTACTACATGGCCGCATTCGGCCTGTGGTCCGTCTTCACGGATCTGGTGTCACGCAAGAATGCCGGTGCGGACAAGCCCGTGCTCGGCGCGCTCGCCCGCGATACCGCCCCGGCGTTGCGTGATCTGGTGGTGGTTCCGCTGGGCGTTTACTTCTTAAGTTGGCGTTCCTGGTTCGCCGAAGAAACGTCGGTTTATCGCCATGTCTCGCCCGAAGAGCGCGATACGGGACTCCCCGGCACCGACTGGCTTCCCGAGGCCGTGCAGAACTACCTGCACTACCAAAACAGCGTGCTGAAGTTCCACGCCGAGCTGACCACCTCTAATGGCCACAAACACCCTTGGGAGTCCAAGCCTTGGGAGTGGCTGGTGAGTTGGCGGCCAATGCTCTACTACTCCACCGAAACCACCTGCAGTGACGGCCAGGAGTGCAAGGGCTGGATGATGCTCTTTGGCACCCCACCCATCTGGTGGTTGCTGGTCCCCGTGGTCCTGTGGGCCACATGGCGTTGGCTCGGCCGCCGCGACGGCCGCTACGCGCTGCCAGTCATCGGTTTCCTCGCCTCGTGGCTGCCGTGGGTCATCGGCTACGACCGGCAGATGTACTTTTTCTACGCCACCGCGCTGATTCCATTCGTACTCATCGCCTTTGCTCTGCTTGCCGACGATCTCTCACACTGGCGGCCCCGCGGTAAGCCGGTGGGGTTGGTAATCGTTGGCACGCACGCCGCACTAGTGGTGACCGCGTTTGTGTTCTGGCTGCCGATTTTGACCGGCTACCCGCTGCCTCTCAACCACTTTGAATGGCGGTTCTGGTTGCCGTCTTGGAGCTAGTCCCGCTGTGGTGGCACGCCTGTGACCGGCAACCCCGAGGCGGCCCGCCATGCCTGTGCGATTGCCGTCGGCGTATAGCCACCCAGCCACACAACGGCCAGCGTCAAAGCGGAGACAAACATCAAGGCCAGACCAGCGATCTCTGATGCTCCCTGGGCACCGATGAGAATGTCACGAATACCAAAACCGATGCTGAACGTGGCGACGGCACCGTAGACCGGCGCCATGCCCATGGCAGCACGCGGCCGCCAAGCAGCCCAGAACAATCCCACTGCCAATGCAAGCCGAATTGCCGCGAGTTGAATGGCAAGGCGTGCTCCGAGCTCCATTGGGTCAACGGTGGCAGTGGAACCGTCGATAGGCGCTCCCGTGCTTGTTGCGATTCCTGCACCGTCCTGCGGCTGTGTCGAGGAAAGTCCAAGCGTCATCATGTCGGAGGCATCGACCAGCGTCGCAATCCCCCAGACCGCCCAGCAAAGTCCCAACGCAATGAGCACCCCGCGGGCGGTGCCGGCTATGAGCAGCCATGCGCGCTCACGCCGGCGGCGCTCCGGTTCGATAGAGACCAAAATGCGTTCCGAGAGATCATCCGTGGAAATCTCCGGCATGCCATCGGCAGGCCCAACCGTAAGGGCGCGGTTCAGCCGCACCGCTCGCTCGTACCAAGCTCGGCACTCCTCGCAGGCCCCAAGATGGGCATCGATGACTTCATCGGCAATGTTTGCCTGCTCACCATCGAGGCGAGCTGACAATGCTGCGCGAATCTCCTCGCACTCCACGGGGAATCTCCACCGCCTTTAACTATTAAGGGGGTTGTACCTACTGAGGTCTTACCTGATGAATTGCCTGTCCAAGCTGAAACGGCCGGCTCCGAAAACGAAAATCATCACCAGACCACCGATGAGTGACATCACAAGCTCTGCACCGTTGTCGCGGATAAACAGGCCATTGCCCAGGTGCATCGACCACCAGGCACCAATCATCTCAATGATGAAGACCATCGCCACTGTCGGGGCCAAGAGTCCCAGAATCAACAACGCGCCTCCGACCAGTTCGACTAGAGCGACAACCCAGACCGTCAAGTGCGCCTGCGGGATATTCGCAGCGACAAAGTAACCGGTCGTCTTGTCAATACCGGTGATAAAAATCTTGTCCCAGCCATGGCAGATGAAGATAATTCCGAGTATTAGGCGGAGAATCACGAGCGCGATATCGCGCATTACCGGTCGATCCATGAGGGACATGCTACCCGACGGCACGGTCAAAACACGGTAGCACTGCGGCAGCGAAAGGCCAGCGACTTTAAGGGTTAAACGACAAAATGTGTGTCTGGCTCGGCGTGTCGCGCGGGGGTTAGATTTGGCCTTTCTGGATGCCGATTGAGTGGGTGTAGTCGGTGTCGATAGCGTTGTCGTAGAGGGCTGGTCGTCCTGTTTCGTGGTCGGCTTGGTTCTCGTGTTGGGTCAGGGTGGAAACTTTGGCGAGTTGGTCCTGGCCCCAGTTGGACTGCCTGGCGATTCGTGCTGGATCGTCGGGCAGTTCGGTTTTTAAGTAGAGCCACCAATCCAGCATTCGGCGTTGTCGTTCGCCTGATCTGCCGCGGTGTGTTCTGGCAAGTAGTTTGATCTGGGAGTTGATGCCGCCTTCAAGGCTGTTGGTGGTGGATTTAATCCGGTTTTTCTCCAGCACACCTTCTGGTGGGGTGAGGTAGACAAACAGCAGTTCGGAGCGCCAGAGGTGGTTGAGGCTGTTGTAGGCCTTGCGCACGTTGTGATGTGTCCACGTGCGGGTCCATGTACCTGTTTTAGGGTCTTTGACCGTGGTTTTCTCGTCCATCCAGGAACGGTAGATCGTGGAGAATTCGTGCAGTTGTGCACCCCATGCTGCTGCTTGGTCCAGGGTGGTGATCCGGGTCAGTTTCAGCGCCAGTCGGTAGATGGTGCGCCCGGCATCAGTCCGGGGCCGTGAGGTGGTGTAGCGGCGTACAACGCGTTGGGCGTGGACGAGGCAACGCTGGATTTTCGTGGTGGGCCAGCACTTTTTGATCGCGCTAAACGCTCCCTGGCCGCCATCGATAACGGCGATAAGTGGGGCTTCGATGCGCTCGAGAAGTCGTTGGTAGTCGCGCGTGGTTTCGTGTTTGCACCAGTGCCAGGCGATGACATGGTCGATAGTTGCGGCAATGATCAAACAGCCGCCGGCGGTATATGTGCCGTCTAGAAACACCTGGTCGTAAACCCGCCCGATATGTCCGATGGTGGGATCTGGTACGTCAACGAGCCAGAAGGGTTCGAAGCGGCGTTGCAGTGTGCGCGGTGAGCATCCCACACGACTGGCAACGGTATCGAGGCTGGCGCCAGTGGTCAGGTGGTCAATGAAGGCGGCAAAAACCGTGGAATTGGTGATGTCGCTGCGGCGCTTCACACTCGACGCGCCGCAGTGTTTGCATCGCCACCTCGTAGTTCCTTTGCTGGTAGTGCCGTTGCGTTTCATCTCATCGCCGCAGTGGCAGCGTGGTTGGTTCTTTGACATTGCGACACCACACCACGCCGCGTGTAGCACATCACTGCTGCCACACCGCGGATTTACCGTCCCGGAGCCAAATATATGCTCCCGGAGCATATATTTCTCTGAAACCTAGAGGTCAACCACTACAAATCACCGAATCCAGACACACTTTCTGTCGTTTAACCCGACTTTAACATGCAAAAAGGCTTCTCCCAACCCCTCGGGAGAAGCCTTCCGCCAAACACACCCGGTGTGTCATGTCTTAGGTAGTGACATCGTAACAGGCCGAGTTTCTAACAAAAAATCGCGCTGACGTGCTCAGACAACTTTAAGGTTGTTCTACGGCTCAGCTCACAGGACTAGCTCACGCGAGCCTGCGGCATTTCGTCGTAATCGTCGTCATCAAAGCGGTAGTCAGCGTAGGCCAGATCTGCGAAATCCGGGTCCTCATCATCAAGCTCGACTACTACCGCGCCGGGACGGCGCAGTCGCTGTGGAATTCCCAGCTCATCATCCTCACGGTTACGTACACCGAGGCGGGCCATCTTCATACGGCGAATTCGGCGAGCCCGCAGTTCCTGCTCTGCACGCACGGTGCGGCGCAGGTTGACCAGATACAGGGTCATCAAGCCGACACCGACCAGTGGAATCCACCAGGTCCAACCACCGGCGAAAGCAGCGATGATGACCGTGACCGCGATGAACGCTGCCAGCCCAGCAACCGAACGGCGGCGGCGGGCAAAGCGAGTCTCAGCGTACTGGGCATCCGAAATCGGATCGAACCCACCACGACCACGGCGCTTCTCAGCGAACGCGTAATCATCTTCGGTCAAGGTGTCATCGACAGCGACTGCGTCATCGTTGGACTCGACACTGTGGTCGCTGTCGTCCTCGACGGTCTCGTCGGGTTCCGCCTGCTCGTCTACGGTGTCTGCTGCCTCTTCAGTCTCAGAGAGAGCCTCAGCGTCCGCGTGCTCAGCGTCAGCCGCGGCACCGGAATCAGCGTCAGATTCAACGGCATCTTCGAACATCAAGTCATCGGCGTCGACAAACTGACGGCGAACGTCAACGCTCACATCGGAAGAGGACTCATCTGCACGAACCACGTCACCTTCGGCGGAGGCAACGGCGGAGTCAGATTCAGCATCCTCGTCATTAACGACAGCCTGCAGCGACTGGTCTGCAGACTCATCATCGGACACGTCCATGTCAGAGCGGTCAGAAGACTCAGCAGTGGCTTCCTCGGTAGCGGAATCATCCGCCTGCGGGGTCTCCTCTTCTGCATCTGCCGCTTCCAGCTCGTAGACGATATCGCCGTCAACGACGGCCGGGTCGGCCGCCTCGTCCACGGTGTCGTCGATAAGCACGTCGCTGACATCGAAGTCATCGTCGACCTGCGCGTCAACGGTTTCGAGAGAATCGTCGACTTCTTCGGCTACGCGCACGTCCGACTCCTTAAAAGACGGACGGCGGCGCGTCGTGGCCAACTCCTCGCCACCACGATGCAGCACGCGGGTCTTACCTAGCGCATCGGAAGTACGACGAATCGGCTTGCGCGTATTGACCACCAGCGGGGCCAGCACAAACAGCCACAGTACAACGATGAGTATCAGCAACAGTGAAGTTGACATATTTTGTGTCTCCTTGCGATTTCGCCCGGGGTTTCGCCGTCTCTCCCCGGCCCAAATACGCCACCCACATGCCCTTCCACAGAGGCATTTGCGAAGGCAGTCAGCGTATCTAGAGCGAATTCGCCCAATAGTAGAGTTGTCATCACCCTATCGGCGTGTGTTACTCAGACTACTCAGGCGCGCCGTTGCGGTGGGTATTTCTCCGCCTCTTCATATTGCGCGCGACCACTCGCCACGATGAGGTCCACTGCACTGTCCTCCCCCACCCGCGCATAGGTCAGATGATCGCGCCACGCGCCATCCATATGGAAGGCTTCCCGCGCCACGCCTTCGTACTCGAACCCACAGTTTTCCAGCACGCGTATCGACGGGACATTGCTGTCCAACACAGTCGCTTCAATTCGGTGGACGCCAACTCTCTTGGCATAATCCGACGCCAACGCCACTGCCGCAGTGGCGACCCCTCCACATGTAAAGCCGCTGCCGACCCAGTAGCCAATCCATGCGTGAGCGACGGGGAAAGGCGTAATACCGCCGAGTGTGAGCATGCCGGCGAACTGGCCGTCTACCTCAATGGTGGAGACAATCATGTCTCCCGCAGCCTCTGAACGACGCCAACTGCGCAGGTTACGGCGGAAAACAGAAGCCCTGTGGGCGTTATCCCAGTCGTCCTCGAGGGTTGGCTCCACGGGGCGCAAAATGGGCTCGTCACGCAGCCGCAGTGCCCGCCATGCAGAGGCATCAGAGCGCTCTGGCACACGCAGGCGGACTCGGCCGCCACTGGTTACTAGACGAGAAGTACGCACAGCAACAATACTCGCGGTAGTGGAGTGAGGTTAGGCCTGGCGCGCCATGAACAGCACGTCAACTACATCTCCCGGACGCACGTGCAGCACGTCTTCCGGAATCACGATGAGGCTGTTGGCTTCCGACATACCGGCCAAAAGGTGGGCTTGCGCACCGCCGGAACCTCCCAGCGGCTGCACCATGTATTCGCCGGTCTCGCGGTCACGCATGAGCTGGCCACGGATGTAGCCACGGCGCTTCTCCGCCGACTCAATCGGGCCGACAGCACGAGCGGTGACAGCGCGGCGGCGGGGATTGCGCTTACCCAACGCCAGCCGAATGAGGGGACGAACCATGACCTCAAAAACGACCAATGCGCCGACCGGATTCGACGGCAGGAGGAACGTTGGAATCTTGTCATCTCCCAGCAGACCAAAGCCCTGGACCGAACCAGGATGCATAGCGATGCGGGAAACATCAACCTCGCCCAATTCAGCCAGCACACGGCGAATCTGCTCACCCGCGGCACCGCCGACAGCCCCCGTGATGACCAAAAGCTCACTGCGAATGAGCTGGCCTTCGATGATTTCCCGGATGCGACGGGGCTCACCGGTGGCAATACCCACTCGGTGTACCTCGGCCCCGGCATCGCGGCCGGCTGCTGCCAACGCGTAGGAGTTGACGTCGTAGACCTGACCGAGCCCCGGCGTGCGGTCAACATCGACCAACTCATTACCAATGGAAATCACGGACATACGCGGCTTAGGGTGCACCAAAACCTTCGAACGCCCCACCGCTGCCAGCAATCCGACCTGTGACGGCGAAATTACCGAGTCCAATGACACCGCCACGTCACCCGGCTGCACGTCGTCGCCAACCTTGCGCACAAAGTCACCGGAGTAGACCGGATGGAGAACATTAACTCGACGGCCACCGCGGTCGGTCCAGTTTAGGGGCACGACGGCGTCGGCAAGCGATGGCAGCGGCGCACCAGTTTGTACGCGCACGGCCTGCTTCGGCTGTAGCCGCATCGGGTGGTGAGATCCGGCTGTCACCTCACCGACAACAGGTAGCTCAACCTCGCGAAAATCAACATCACTCTGACGCGCATCCGGAGGTAAAGACCCAGATTCACCGACGATATCGACAGCCCGCACCGCATAACCATCGATTGCTGACTGCACGAACCCCGGCAACGGCTGCTCAGCGATGACATCCTCAGCGCACAGCATGCCGAGGGATTCCGAAATAGCAACGCGCACAGGATCAGGCATCACAGCGTGTGCGGTGATTGCCGCCAACTGTTCTTCCACAGAACGCATGTTTTACCTTCCTCGGCACCAACCCGCGGTGCGCTTTATGGCTATTCAGCTTCTCAGTACAAGCCTCTATAAAAAGGCTTTAAGCCTGTTCATCCTGCGCCAGACGCTGCTGCATGTAGTCGCGCAGCCCCTCGCCGTAGTCCGGATGCCTGAGTCCAAAGTCTACGCAAGCACGAATGAAGCCACCAGGATTTCCCAGGTCATGGCGGAACCCCTTGTGAACGACCACATGAACCGGATGCCCCTCTTGAATCAGCAGCTCAATTGCATCGGTGAGCTGGTATTCGCCGCCCTTACCGCGCGGGATGCGACGCAGCGCATCGAAGATGGCGCGATCGAGCAAGTAACGTCCGACTGCAACGAAGTTGGATGGAGCATCCGCAGGGTCCGGCTTTTCCACCATGCCCTTGACTCGCTTCACATCGTCCCAGGCATCAGCGTCGGCCGCGTCAGCACCGAGCTCACCAGACTCCGCCGGGGTGGCGTCCTCAATATCGAAGACACCGTAGTTGTAGACCTCTTCATGAGGAATTTCCAGCGCACACAGCACCGAACCACCAAAGCGCTCGCGCACTTCCGTCATCCGATCCATCACGCCCACTGGGAGCACGAGATCGTCGGGAAGCATGACAGCAACGCTGTCCTCATCGTCTTCGAGCAGCGGCTCTGCGACCAGCACCGCATGCCCCAGGCCCAGCGGTCGATCCTGGACAACGGATTCGACGCGGATAACCTCGGTGGCGCGGCGTACCTTCGCTGCAATCTTGTCCTTGCCACGCTCGGCGAGAGTCTGCTCAAGGTCCGGGCGCGGGTCGAAGTGCCCAAGCACGCCATCCTTACTCGGCGCTGTGACAATAGCCAGGCGTTGCGCACCAGTGGCGGCGGCCTCTTCAGCAATCATCTCGATGCCCGGCGTATCAACTACGGGCAGCAATTCTTTCGGCACTGTCTTGGTGGCAGGCAAGAATCGCGTACCCATGCCCGCGGCAGGAACGATGACAGTTCGAACCGGAGTAGTCATGTCCGAACCAGACTCTTTAGACGATGAGACCATAATGGCAACGATACCTATATAACTTCCATTTGCTCGGAGGCTGACCCCGCTTTTTCAACGCATTAATCAGAAATTTTCTCCTGCGCTGACGACAGAGGTCGCTCCCCTACCTGACAGAGTAGGTTTGCAGGTATGGCTCCGCTTCCCGAAACCACGTCTGATTTCAAAGCCCGCACACGGCACGAGGTACTCGCCGCACGCGCCGCCAAGGGGCAGCGTGAGCGCATGCTTGACGACGAAGCACTGGTACAGCGGTTGCAAGAATGGTTATCCAATACCGTCGGCGACCTCGCAAAACCCATCATTGCCGCCTATGTCCCCGCTGGCGACGAACCCGGCGCAAGCGTTTCTAGTTCGACTGGTGGTGAGCCCGGCCAGGGCTTTGTGGAAGCTCTGGCCAACGCGGTTCCCGGAGCACGAATTCTGCTTCCCGTCTGCCCGCCCGGTCCACCACAACCGCTGCACTGGGGTTACTACAACGGCAGCTTCCACAAGGGCCGATTTGGACTCTTAGAACCTGTTTCGGTGGAAGACTCTGCTGACCCAGCTGAGCTGGGTGTTGCCGACGCCATTATCCTGCCGGCAGTTGCGGCCGACCCCGCAACCGGGATGCGGTTAGGGCGTGGCGCTGGTTACTACGATCGCAGCTTGGTTTTCGCTCGACGCGACGACGATACGGATGGAGCGAGAACTGCGGTCATCGCTGTTGCGGTTTTCGACACCGAATTGCGCACGGAGCTTGCCTACGATGAGCACGACATTCCTGCCGATTATGTGATCACGCCAGCGGGGATTTCACAGATTTAATGGAACCGATTCCGGTTTAATGGAACCGATTCCGGGTTTTTCGCGCCTAACCTAATATGAGCCCAAAACACTCGTCCCGGTTTCCGCGTCCATTCCGAAAGCCCCGCCCCGCAACTATTCGGCGAATAGTTGCAGTCACAGTTTTCCTATGTGCCGTCGGACTGGCGGCGGTGGAGTCATTGACACCTCGCAGCGGCCATATCCGGGTCATGATTAGCGCCAAGTCCATTGCCGCTGGCGCATCGGTGGCAGAACAAGATGTGGCTTTCAAGGACATTCCCCGGGATCTCGTTCCTGGCGGAGCCGTAACGGACATCGCTGCTGTGCGGGGACGCACCCTGGCCACCGGCATGTCACCAGGAGAGATACTTACAGAGCAGCGAATGGTCGGCCCATCACTAGCCAAGTCGTTGACCGGGACGTCGGAAAGCAAAATTATTGCCATCACGTTGACTGATGTGGGCATCGTGTCCGCTCTTCGCACTGGTGACAGCGTGGATATTGTGTCGACCGCGGATGAGCGCGGGATGGCGGCACCGCTTGCACACGGAGCGAGAGTGGTCAACATCGTCGACGATGAGGTGGTTTTGGTTGCACTGCCCACCGGCGCCGCGGAGGTGGTGGCAGCGACATCGCTAACGTCCCCGCTCACACTGTTACTCGCGGGATAGTGACCAAAATCTCATTGATTACCAGATTTTATGCCCCTGAACAGTGCTTTTTGCAGAAAGTTGACTTGTCCCATAACTTAGCGAAGGGATACAATGGACAGGCAATTCAAAACTACGATGAGAGCTAAGAAGAGTGGCACTGCCAGACATCGCACTGCCCCGTCTCTGAAATCGTAGGGGCCTGCACTGAGCAACGCGATGACTCACAGGTCTCGTTTGGTTTGTTCCGTTTCTACAGAAGGAAATTTCCTATGCTTAAGGGCTTTAAAGAGTTCATCATGCGCGGCAACGTCATCGACCTGGCGGTCGGTGTTGTCATCGGTGCTGCGTTCACCGCAATCGTCACTGCTTTCACCGACAGCCTGCTCGAGCCGCTGTTGAACACCATCGGTGGCGCTGAGGTCACTGGCCTCGGCTTCGAAATCATCAGCGGCAACCCGTCGACCTACCTTGACTTCGCGGCTGTCATCACCGCAGTAATCAACTTCCTGCTGGTCGCAGCGGTTGTCTACTTCGTCATCGTTGCTCCGATGAACAAGTTCAACGAAATGCGTGAGGCTCGTCTGGAGACCTCCGCCGAGCCGGAGGTCACCGAGGCTGACCTGCTGACTGAGATTCGTGACCTGCTGGCAGAGCAGAACGGCAAGCCGAAGACGGAGCTGAACTAGCCTCTAGCTGCTAGTTGCAGGCTTCCGATAAGAAGCGAACTAATGCTTTTACACAGCGCTCATCCCCAATGGGGTGGGCGCTGTTTTATCCAATAGTCCACATCAAAATCACGAGCATCCTCCGGGGATTCATCGTGATAGTGCACTGTGCGCGCGGTTTTCGCACTGCGTGACTGGGCAAAGTTTTTCGCCGGTGCACCTGCGCGGCGGCGCTGCCTACGGCTTCCACTGCGCGGCGCAGCTTGCTCGGGCTGATTGGGCTGCTTAGCGTCGCCCATTCCTAAACGCTCCAGCGGCAGAGATCATCAAGCACATGAGAGACCAGCGGGAGAATTGTCGCCATGCCATCGCGCACTGCAGCGCGAGACTCCGCGAGATTGATAATCACTGTCTGACCGGACACACCGGCCAAACCGCGGGACAGACCGGCATCCAAGGCGCCAGCTCCCATACCGGAGTTACGAATAGCCTGCTCGATGCCCTGCAGTCGCACATCGAGAACCTTGCGAGTGGCATCCGGGGTCTTCGCACGAGGCCCAACACCAACACCGCCCACCGTAACGACCAAATCTGCGCCACCGACAACAGCGGTATCTAGGGCCTTCCGGATCTCACGCTTCACTGCACCCGTACTGACCACAGCATCGACCGAGTAGCCGTCTTCTTCCAACAGCTCAACCATGAGCGAAGCCGCACCATCCGGGTTCTCAAAATGGTCGCCCACGAGGACAACAAACGCATTTCGAACCTGGCCGTCGTCGTTGATAAGACGCTCCATCTCAGCGAGGTTGACGTCACTTGGCTCAGTACTCACGGTTTCACTCATCTGCTCTATCTCGCTTTCTCCCACAGCTTTTCACTCGAAGTTTCACTCGAAAACTCTTCTACAGATGGTGAGGTACTAACTCCACCACGCTGCCTATCAATCCTGGGCTTCTACCAAGGTGACATCGACCGTTCGCTCGTTGCCGCCTCGCTCATCTGTAACTGTAAGTGTGACAGAATCCCCAATCCGATGCGACCGAATAGCCGCAATTAGTGCAACGCCGTTGTCAAGTGTGCGGTCATCAACCTTGGTAATCAGGTCACCATCTTTCAGTCCCGCCTTATCAGCTGGGCCGTCTGGCGTTACCTCTCGCACCAGTGCACCACGTGCAATCGGACGCGAATCAATCTGGGCACCAATGACAGGCATCCGCGCCTTACCGGAATCAATCAGGTCTTCCGCTATGCGACGAGCCTGATTAACCGGAATTGCGAAACCAAGGCCAATGCTGCCCGCCTGTTCCGATGCCTCACTGTTAGAGGCAATCACGCTGGGCACACCGATGAGGTTGCCTTCCATATCCACTAGCGCTCCGCCGGAGTTACCAGGATTAATCGCCGCATCGGTCTGGATTGCATCAATGACCGAGGACTGCCCGTCTTCACCAGCGGCGGTCACTGGACGGTTTTTAGCGGAGACAATGCCCTGCGTAACAGTGGAGGTCAGCCCCAGTGGCGAACCAACGGCCACCACTTCCTGGCCAACCTGGACCTGCGAGGAGTTACCCAGAGAGATTGGGCGCAGCCCGTTAACACCTTCAATTCGAATAACGGCAATATCAGTCGCCGCATCCCCTGCAACCAGAGTTGCCGGGTGCGTGGTGCCGTCGGAAAGCAGGACTTCCATATGTGCGTCCGGACCTGCGCCTGCGACGACGTGATTATTCGTCAGCACCAGGCCGTCGGACGACAGAATGGAACCTGAGCCCGACGCCGTGCCCCGCTCCGAGACAGTGGTGATGGAGACGACACTGGGAAGGACCTTCTGCGCGACCTTCTCCACGGACCCCTCAGCTGCTGCTACCTGACGGGTTTCCGCAGGCTTATCCAGCGCGTTGTCCGCGGGAGCCGACGACTGCGAGTTGTGAACTACCCATGCGCCGACACCGCCACCAATACCGGCCGAGCACAGCATCAGGGCAGCGACTGCCAGCGCCCCCATGCCCTTAGCCCCCTGGGCACCCTTGGTCTTCTGCTGATTGGCCGCAACATCCCACTCTGAACCGCCTCCGTAAGCGCCGTTCGGCTGAGACGGGATGGTGTTGTAGTGGGAATTCTCCCAGCCGCGCTCGTCGGCAGAAAACTGGTTTGTCTCACCAGCATTCCCCATGGCACGGTTCTCGCTGAAGTTGTGAGACTGCGAGGAGTAGTGTCCCCGCTCATCTCCTCGCGAGGAATCGTTGAAAGAGTTGCTCATACGTAATACCTTGCACTGTCTGTCTAACAATTGGCTGAGAGCAGTCTGCAGTCTCGCCGAAAATTCCCCGAATGAAACACCGAATCCCCGCCACGCACTTCCTTAAAAGGCTGCGCGCAGCGAGGATTACATCAGCTTTGACGTGGGGTTATGCGTTTCTAGCTAGGCTCTTGAGCGGAATCGGAGTCTTCATCTTTTCCGCTGTCCGGACTGCCCGGCAGCGTCACTCGCATCAAGGCACCGCCATCATCGGACTCATCGGCAGTAATCGTGCCCCCGTGGCGGACGATGACCGACTTCACAATGGCCAAGCCCAGGCCGGATCCAGGCATCGACCGCGACTGAATGGAACGGTAGAAACGCTCGAAGACCTTGTCTCGATCTTCCTTCGGGATACCTGGCCCCGAGTCCGCCACCGTGAATTCAGCAACAACCTCGCTGAGCGGCGTCAGACGAACCCGCACGGTGCCATTTTCTGGCGACCACTTTGCAGCATTGTCCATCAAGTTCAAAACTGCGCGACCAAGCCCCGCCGAATCCCCGTAGACATACCACGGAGCAGTCTGTACATCGAAAGTAATATCCGGACGACGACGCTCAACACGCGCCAGCGACGTGGAAATGATTTCGTCGACATCGACATGCTCAATAACCTGTTGCGGGCCATCTTCGCGTGCCAGATCAACGAGGTCACCGACCAACGTCGACAACTCTTCCAGCTGTGCGATGACGTCAGCTTCCAAATCCGCGCGATCCTCATCCGAGATTACCGCTCCCGAGCGGGAGGCCATCATCAGCAGTTCAATATTTGTGCGTAACGACGTCAGCGGAGTCTTCAACTCATGACCAGCATCTGCAACCAGCTCCGCCTGCTTAATGCGAGACGCTTGAAGTGCAGCCAACATCTCATTGAAGCTGCGGGTAAAGCGCGCAAGCTCATCGTCGCCCTCCACAGGGATTGGGCGCAGCTCGTCAGTCTCCGTCACTCGCTCCGCGGCAATGCGCAGCCGAGTGACCGGACGCAGACCCGTTGTTGCCACCGTAATACCTGAGCCGATTGCGAAGAGGATGCCGATAGCAGAGATACTCAGCAGCACTGCACTGAGCGCTTTCAAGACCGACTGCGTCGAGCTCAAGTCCTGCGAGAGGATCAGCGTCGCACCGTCTTCGGCGCGGACAGCATATACGCGACGGCCGTTGTACTCATCAGTGCGAATCGATTCCTGTCGATTCCCCCGCAACACCGCCAGTTCGGGGCCACCAATAGAGATTGAGCCACCGCCCTTACCCGCCACACTGCCGTGGGCAAAGTACACCGCGTCCAAATCGGGGTTCAGAATCCTATTTGAGTCCGCTTCAAAGGAGGGGCCAATGGCAAACTCCGAAGCGTACGGTGACATAAGCAGCTTTTCCGCCTGGCTACGGAGGTTACTGTCCACCTCACGGTACAGCGCTGCCTGCACAGTAAAAAACGCAGCCAACGTCATCAGCCCCACCGACATCGCCACAATGAGCGCCGTCAGAATAGTCAGCCGCCAACGCAGCGAAGGGATACGCGAACTCCGCGGCAGGCCGGGAAGCGATTCCCCTGCCCTCGTCTCAGCATTCGCGGACTTCTCTTGCTTACCGACGGTACCTTGCCTCGGAGTGGCCTCCGTGGCAGAACGCTGATTTGATTGCACGCCACCGCCGGTCGAACGACGACGGCGCAACATCACGGTGCGGTCTCCCGCATCACATAACCGACACCACGAACGGTGTGAATCAGACGCGGCTCTCCCTCTGCCTCCGTCTTGCGGCGCAGGTAGCCAATGTAGACCTCCAGCGCATTGCCGGACGTCGGGAAGTCATAACCCCAGACATCCTCCAAGATGGCGGTACGGGAGAGTACACGCCGCGGATTGCTCATCAGCAGTTCCAGCAGCGCAAATTCTGTACGTGTGAGACTAATGCGGCGTTCACCCCGGAAGACCTCACGAGTTTCCGGATCCAGGGAGAGATCCTCAAACTGCAGAGTTGCGGCATCTTCCATCGCAGGCACTTCCAGAGCAGACCGACGAAGTAGCGAACGGACACGAGCGAGCAGCTCTTCCAAAGCGAAAGGCTTGGGCAGGTAGTCATCTGCGCCGGCATCAAGACCAGCTACGCGCTCGGAGACCGAATCACGTGCAGTCAACATCATGACCGGCAGATCATCGCCTTCGCTGCGCAGCCGACGGCAAACATCCAGGCCGTCGAGCTTCGGCATCATGACATCCAAAATGGCCAAATCCGGACGATCCTTGGCAATCTTTTCCAAGGCCTCTGCGCCATCCTCGGCGAGCTCGACCGTGTAGCCATTAAAAGTCAACGATCGCCGCAACGCTTCGCGTACCGCTTGATCGTCATCAACTACCAAAATCTTCATACTGCCCATTGTGCCTTGAAAATATAAGGCGAGTGTAAATGTGACACAGATTCTTCGTGAGAGAGCTCGCATAAAACCTGGCCATAGAACTCAAAAAACCTCACCCCATCGCCAAGTACAGGCGATGGGGTGAGGTTTAAAAGCTCTCTATCAACTGTTCCTTACGCACTGAACGCACTCTGGGCGCGCGAAGCGCTCTGCGGTTCAGCGAGGAACGTTGTCAGCATCCTAAAAGATGCGCGTTAGAACTTCTCGACGTCAACCAGGCCGAGCTGAACAGCCTTGGCGATGCGACGAGGAACGTTGTAGACGCGGCCGTTTACCTTGACTTCCTGGAGAGCGACGTTGTTGCTCTTCCACTGGGAACGGCGAGCGCGGGTGTTAGCACGCGACATGCGACGCTTTGGTACTGCCATTTTCTTATTCCCCTCCTATTCTTAGTTCTTCTTCGCGCGGCGAATGCGGTTACCGTAACGGCGCTGGAACTTCTCGACGCGACCAGCGGTGTCCATGACACGCTGAGCACCGGTCCAGAACGGGTGCGACTCGCTGGTGACGTCAACGACGATCAGCGGGTACTCGTTACCGTCTTCCCACTCGACAGTGCGGTCGGAGGTGGCGGTGGAACGGGTAAGGAAAGAGTGACCCGTGCCTGCGTCCTTGAAAACCACCGGGTGGTAATCAGGATGGATGTCCTTCTTCATTAATTCTCGTTTCCCTCAGGATTGAACTTCAGGTCGCTTTCCCCCAGCTAAGAGTGAGAGAATCGTGCCTGAGTTGGGTACGAACACGACTTACAATGACACGCACCAGGTCAATACTTCTACAAACCGGCACGTGACACTCGATGGAATATTACAGGCTCGAGCCCGAAAATTAAAAAAAGGCCCTACACTAAAGCCCGTCGACAAGCACGAACTCTATGACGACGCTCGAGAGTCGCCCCGAGAAAACCACAGTGGAACAGCGATTAGGTTATCCCGCAACTCGTGTGTAAACTGTTCTCTCGCTGTTGTCTAGTTATTCGTTTACGCGCTCAGCGTCGAGTGTCAGTGGGCAGCGCCCCGGAAAAGGCCAGGTGGATTCCTCGGTTATTCAATAATCCGGTGTGGCGCACCAGTGATTTCGGCATTGGGCGGCAAGGAAGCAAAGGAATCCCTATGTCGGCGATTTGCCAGGTTACGGGACGCAAGCCGTCTTTCGGCAAGACCGTGTCCCACTCCCACCGGCGCACGTCGCGCCGTTGGAACCCCAACGTGCAGCGTAAGAAGTTCTACCTCGCCTCTGAGGGGCGTCACATCACTCTGAATGTGTCCCCGAAGGGTCTGAAGACCATCGACAAGTACGGTATCGAGGCTGTTGTTGCTCAGATTCGTGCACGTGGGGAGAAGATCTAAAAAATGGCACGTAATGACATTCGTCCAATCATCAAGCTGAAGTCCACTGCGGGCACCGGTTACACCTACGTGACCCGTAAGAACAAGCGCAATACCCCGGACCGTATCACCATTAAGAAGTACGATCCGGTTGTCCGCAAGCACGTCGAATTCCGCGAGGAGCGCTAATTCATGGCTAAGAAGTCCAAGATTGCCAAGAACGAGCAGCGCAAGGAAATCGTCGCTCGTTATGCAGAACGTCGCGCTGAACTGAAGCGCATCATCAAGTCCCCGCACTCCACTGACGAAGAGCGCATGGACGCACAGTACGAGCTGAACCGTCAGCCGCGTGACGCGTCCCCGATTCGCGTCCGCAACCGTGACGCTGCAGATGGTCGCCCGCGCGGCTACCTCCGCAAGTTCGGTCTGTCCCGTGTCCGCGTTCGTGAGATGGCCCACCGTGGCGAACTCCCGGGCGTCCGTAAGTCCAGCTGGTAAGTCGAGGAGCACCAATGAAGCGCAATCACTCTAACAAGAAGGCGCGGATGGAGCAGTCCCGCCGCCCGAAGAAGAACCCGCTCAAGGCCGCAGGCGTTGAGAAGGTTGATTACAAGGACATTAACCTGCTCCGCCAGTTCATCTCTGACCGTGGCAAGATTCGTTCCCGCCGCGTCACCGGTCTGACTCCGCAGCAGCAGCGCCAGGTCGCTACCGCTGTGAAGAACGCCCGCGAGATGGCACTCCTGCCGTTCACCAGCCGCTAAAGATGGCTGGTCGGCGGGAGCCGATCATTCGAATACCCGCCGAAAGGCCTTATTTACGCGCTGGCCGCATGACGATACATGCGATAACAGCGTAAAACGGACTCAGTCCTTCCCCACCAAGGGGATTGGATTGGGTCCGTTTTTTATTGTCTAAAATATGCACTTATGCCCGCTCTCACCGAAATATTCACCGGCTTTGGTTCCGTCGCAGTACTGATCATTGTTGGCTGGTTGTTTGGGCGCAGTGAGATCGTCGATAAGCGGGCATCTTTTACCCTGAATATGGTCGTGTTCTGGATTGCGATGCCGTGCATGCTCGCGCACACGCTCGCGACGGCGGATTCGGCGAGCATCTTCGGTTCGGCGTTTGGCGTCGCGGCACTGTCGGCGCTTGGCACGGCGGCGTTTTACCGGATCTTTGTGGCACCCATGTTCAAACAGCGCGGCGCCGATGCTGTGGTCGGCGCGATGTCGTCGAGTTACAACAACGTCGCTAATCTCGGCGTGCCCATCGCTGTCGCAGTGCTTCACGACGCTACCGCCGTCGTCCCAGCCCTTATCTTTCAGATTGCCTTCTATGCGCCCGCTTCCATGACCGTGCTGGAAATCCTCACTAACCGCGGTCATTTCCGACCGCGCAATGTCATCATGGCACCGCTGAAGAACCCGATCTTTCTGGCGGCGATGGTGGGACTTGCGGTTAATGCGTTTGCTATCGAAGTACCTCAGTTCGTAGCGCATCCAGTGGGGCTATTGGGGCAGGCCGCGGTGCCAATGGCACTTTTGGCCTTCGGTATTAGTTTGCATGGCATGCCGTTTATGGAAGCCGGCCGCTCCCCTCGTCGCGCCGTTGTGGTGGCGTCTACGCTGAAGCTTTTCCTGCACCCCGCGCTGGCTCTCCTGTTCGGCCATTTTGTCTTTGGTCTCAGCGGGCATGCGCTGCTGGCAGCTGTGATTATCGCCGGCCTGCCGACAGCCCAGAACGTCTACACCTTCGCCTCCCGTTTCGGCCGGAACCTTGAGCAGGCGCGCGATTGTGGCGTGATTACGACAATCGCCTGCTTGCCGACGGTCCTTTTGTTCACCCTGCTGTTGAGTTAGGTGGCTAGTTCTTCACGCCGACGGCATCGCGCAATTCTCGTTACCCTTGGAGGCGTGGAGATTCTGAAGACACTTCTCGAGGCTGACCCGTCCGTGCCTCGTTTGACCTGTTATGACGAAACTACCGGCGGTCGTACCGATTTGTCGGCTCAAACTCTGGACAACTGGGCCAGCAAGATCGCCAACATGCTGCACGATGAGTTCGACCTTGTCGCTGGAGATCAGGCGTGGATTGACCTGCCGCTGATTTGGCAGTCCGCCTGCATCATCCTCGGCTGTGAGCGCGCTGGTGTCACCGTTAGCGATGAAGAGCCGCTGGTTGTTTTCACCACTACCGCTAACGTCAGTTCATGGGAAGAGAAGTTCCCGGACGCCTATATCGCCGTGCTTACTGACGATTCCTTTGGCCGCGGTGTCGTGGAATGCGGTGATGATATTCCACCGGGAGTCATTGACTTCGGTCCGGAAGTTCGTTTCCACCCAGACGCGTATCTAGGCGCAGGCCCGGACTCCGACCAAACCCCCGTTATTGGGGAGAAGTCTGCTGCTAATCTGCTTTCGTCGGCTGGAGACTACGCGGATGAAATGCAGCTCACTCCCGGTTCTCGCATTGTTTCCGACGGCTGGCTGGAACCTGATTCTCCACAGGTCAGCGCGGATAAATGGGCACGTAATGTGCTGTCCGCTTGGGTTCGTGGAGGTGCTGCCGTCGTCGTGCGCGGTGGCGATAACGAGCGTGTCGCTGCTATTTCTACGGCCGAAAAAGCCCGTGTGATTTAATCACGTCCCCTCCGACGAGAGGCGCTTTCGGCAGTCGCGATAACCTGGAAACCGTGATTACCCGACCATATATTCTTGCGATTCTCGCCCTCATCAACGTCTTGGGCGCACTGGCTGTATGGGATTTGAGCCCGTGGTGGTGGATTCTGATGGCCTTCATCCTCTTCCTGGATGTTGTGGCTATCTATGACATGCTTCAGCGGAAGCACTCCATCTTGCGGAACTTCCCGGTCATCGGCCATCTGCGCTACATGGGTGAGACCATTCGCCCTGAGATGCAGCAGTACTTCATCGAGCGCAATTTCGACGGCGCTCCGTTCGACCGCGATACTCGTACCGTGGTCTACGAGCGTGCGAAGGGGCTGTCCTCAAAGAAGTCCTTCGGTACTGAGCGAAAGATTAACGCGCCCGGTTACGAGTACGTCCGCCACTCGATGGCGCCGAGCCAACACGTCATCGAGGATCCGCGCGTAGATATCGGTGGCCCGGACTGCACCCAGCCGTACTCAGCGTCTATCTTCAACATCTCAGCCATGAGTTTCGGCTCTCTGTCCCCTAACGCTGTCATGGCAATGAATAAGGGCGCGAAGCTGGGCAACTTCGTACAGGACACCGGCGAGGGCGCTATCAGCCCTTACCATTTGAAGTATGGTGCCGACCTCTATTGGCAGCTGGGTTCCGGTTACTTCGGTGCGCGTACCGAGGATGGCGACTTCGATCCGGAGCTCTTCCGCGAAAAGGCTAAGATTCCGCAGGTCAAGGCAACCTATCTGAAGGTTAGCCAGGGCGCAAAGCCTGGACTCGGCGGCATGCTGCCAGGTCACAAGGTCAATGAGGAAATCGCGGCTACTCGCCACGTACCAGTTGGCAAGGGTGTGATGAGCCCGCCGTACCACCGCGTCTACTCCACCCCGCGTGAACTTGTTCGGTTTATGGGCACCATGCGCGAGCTCAACGGTGGCAAGCCGGTCGGTTTCAAGCTGTGTGTTGGCTCCCAGCTTGAGTTCCTCGCCGTGTGCAAGGCCATGCTGGAAGAGAACATCACCCCGGACTTCATCATCGTCGACGGCGCTGAAGGCGGCACCGGCGCTGCACCGCTGGAATACTCCGACCGCGTTGGCCTGCCGCTTACCGACGGCCTGATTCTCGTCCATAACGCGCTCGTAGGTGCCGGTCTGCGAGATCGCATTAAGCTCGGTGCGTCCGGCAAGGTCATTACTGGCTTCGATATTGTGAAGCGCATGTGCATCGGTGCTGACTTTGTGAACTCGGCTCGCGGCATGATGATGGCCACCGGCTGTATCCAATCTCAGCTATGTCATACAAACACCTGCCCGGTGGGTGTGGCTACCCAGGATCCGAGCCTGTGGAAGGCCCTGGATGTCGACGACAAGGGTCAGCGTGTGGCCAACTATCACAATGCCACGGTCGCGGAAGCAGCTAGCCTATTGGCATCGATGGGCCTGAATAGCTTCTCTGAGCTGGGGCCGTCCCACCTGCTGCGGCGCACCAATGAGCAGGTCGGTGAGACCTACGCGGAGCTCTACAACTGGCTGCAGCCAGGCGAGCTGCTGAGCGGAACTCGCTTCCACAACTGGGCCGAAGCCTGGGAGACCGCCGACCCGGACACGTTCCACTACCCCGCAGTTCATATGCGCGGGTAGTTCGGGGCTGGTTGCGCGCCCTACTCACCCATCAGCTTCTTGCGCAGACGCTCGTCCTTTTCCAGGACCTGATCGCGCATGTTGGCCTGGTAGTTCTCCATCGCCACAATGAGCTCCGGGTAACCGGCCGAGAGAATACGCACAGCCAGCAGGCCAGCGTTCTTAGCGCCGCCCACACCGACGGTTGCCACCGGAACGCCGCCCGGCATCTGAACGATTGACAGCAGGGAATCGACACCCTCCAGGTTCTCCAACGCGCGTGGCACGCCGATAACCGGCAGCGGAGTGGCCGACGCAACCATGCCCGGCAGGTGTGCTGCACCACCGGCGCCAGCGATAATGCAGCGCAGCCCCTTGTCAGCGGCGGACTTTGCGTAGTCAATCATGCGTTCCGGAGTGCGGTGTGCAGAGACCACACCTACCTCAAAGGGAATTCCGAACTCAGCCAAGACCTCCGCTGCGGGCTCCATGGTCGGCCAATCCGAGTCCGACCCCATAATCAGACCGACCAGCGGACCGGTTACGTTGGCCAACTTCGGGCTTGCCACCTGGTTTGCTTCAGCCAATGTTGTCTCCTTGAGATAGCAATCTAATTCTTATACAGCGCCAGCCACCTATGCGGTGTAGCCGTCTGCCCACACGCCATCGACGATGTAGCCAGCAGCGAGGTTGGCAACCCGCCGGGTCTCCGCGATGCCTTCCGGGCTTGCGTCGTAGCCGCACAGGTTGACGTGCCCCAGCTTACGTCCAGGGCGCCAATCCTTCCCGTACCAGTGAATCTTCGCTGATGGGAAACGACGCCATACCTCAGCAAAACGCTGTGAAATAGGTACATCCGAGGCCTCATCGCCACCGAGCGTATTGACCATTACCGTCACCGGCGCAGTCGGGCGAGTGGAACCCAGTGGCATGTCAGCAACTGCACGCAGGTGCTGCTCAAACTGGCTGGTCTCACAGCCGTCCTGCGACCAGTGACCAGTGTTGTGTGGCCGCATGGCCAACTCGTTGACAAAAATCTCCGGATTGCCGTCAGCATCGACGGTTTCGAACAGCTCAACTGCCAGCGCGCCGGTTACTCCCAGCTCGGAAGCGATGGTCACACTGAGCTTTTCGGCCGCTCTCGCAAGGTCGTCGGCAAGCCCTGGCGCCGGGCAGATTGCCTCAACACAGATGCCGTCACGCTGCACGGACTCGAGGACCGGCCAGGCCTTGACCTCGCCCGACGGCGTGCGCGCACACATGGCCGACAACTCACGAACCAGCGCGACCTTCCGCTCGGCCATCAGCGGCACATCTTTGCCCAACAGCTCGTCGACAAGCGTGCGCAGATTCTCGCGGTCCTTCGGGAACCACACGCCGTGACCGTCGTAACCGCCGCGGCGAGCCTTCAGGCAGACGGCACCATCAACGCGGTCGAAGAATGCTTCGGCATCCTCGGCGGACTCAATTGCAGCGTAGGCAGGTACTGGAGCGCCCAGTTCCTCCAGGCGCTGGCGCATCAGCAGCTTATCCTGCGCGTACAGCAACGCCGACGGCTGAGGCTGAACCGAGTAGCCCATCTCGGTCAGCTTGTTGAGGAATTCGGTGGGAACGTGCTCATGGTCGAAAGTCACGGCCTGCGCACCGGCGACAGCGCGCTCAACATCTTCCCAGACGTGGTAGTCGCCGATGATAACGTCCGCACACACCTGCGCTGCGGAAGCATCCGGCGAACCGGCGAGCAAACGGATGGACTGTCCCAGCTCAATGGCCTCAGTCTGCATCATACGAGCCAGCTGACCGTCACCAATCACCGCCACAACCGGCACGCCATCAGCATGCGCGGGATGCTGCGCAGCAGTTAGCGCTGCAGCGGAATTAGAAGTGGAATTAGTGGAGTTTTCAGGGGTATCCGAAGCAATCACACCCCTGATTGTAGGTTATGACCCAAAATTCTAAGTCAACCGGGAGACCAACTTAGCCACCTTACGAGAGCTGGGAATATCTTCCACAGCCAGCGGCGGGCCGAAACTGCGGGTGTGCAGATACAGCACGCCGCCCTTGCGATTGACCGCACGTACCGAACGCAGATCAATCGAGACCACCTGCGGGCGCAGAATGCCACGGCGCAGAATAATTCGCCTATCAGTTAGTACGAACCGCTCCCCCAACCAACTTAGTACCGGACGAACGACGCGCCAGAGAATAAGCCCCAGCCACGCGAAGAGCAGCAGCTGACGCACACCTTGCAGATCTCCCGGAGCAATCGCAGGGCCGTCGATAAAACCAATCAGCAACCAGCAGACGCCCGTGATAACCATGAGTTCCAAGAGCGGCCACACCAGCCGACCAAAAGTTGGATTGGTGTCCAGCAGAATTGCCTCGCGCGTGTCCAACTCATCATCGGGAAAGGTCATACAGCACTACCCCCGCTCCGAATCAGCCTGCGGGGACGCATAGCCGCCGTCAGTGGCACGAACATGGAACACGTCACCGGCCGCAACAAAGTGACTTGTGCCAGCTTCATCGGTGACGATCAATTCGCCGTCGGCACGCACGCCAACCGCCTTGCCCACCAGCACGCGATCCCCCGGCAACTCCACGCGCACGTTCGAACCGATGGTCGCGCACACCGCCTCGTAGTCCCGCAGCAGCTCCGCATCGCCCTTTCGCCACTGCGCTTGACGACGTCCCAGCGCACGCAGCACACCAGCGGAGATGTCGTCGCGGTCGAGGTTTTCCGCTCCCGCCAGGTATAGCGAAATGGCGTGTGGCACCGGCAGCTCATCTTCCTGCAGGGAAACGTTGACGCCGATTCCCGGAATGAGAATTGGCGGTGTCAGCGACGCGGCCTCCACCAGAATTCCGCAGAGCTTACGACCGTCAACCAGGACATCGTTCGGCCACTTCAGGGAAACGCGTTCAGGCGCAAGACCCGCAACTTCCACAACAGCATCGACAACTGCGAGGCCCGCGACTAACGGCAACAGCCCCAGTTGCTCGGGTGCGAGCCCTTCCGGGCGCAGCAGCGCGCTGAGTGCAATGGACGCACCCTTCGGGGCCGTCCAACTACGACTCAGTCGACCGCGACCTGCGGTCTGCTCCGAGGCGATAAGCGCACTGAGATCTGCCACCTGCCCCAGTGCCGCCTGTTTCCGAAGATCAGCGTTGGTCGAACCAGTGGTTTCGACAACCTCAATGGAATTCCAGCCCGGCGCGGCTGCGCGCACACGCGTGGCGTCAAGAGGCTTGCGGGAAGCAACAATCCTGGGGTTGGTCATGCACAGCAGTCTAGCGCCATGGCCGGATTCACTGAGTCGTGACCTTTCTCAAGAGCTCTACAGCGTGAGAATCATCACAGCTCGCCTGCTTTACTATTTTCCTTCCCAAACACTACATTCCATAACATGACTATTTCCTCACGTTTGGCGGCGGAGCAACACACCACCGCTTTCCTCAATGAAGACCTTCTACGCCGACGCACTGCTGCACTGACTCCGATGGGGTCGCGGGGCTACGACAAGCTCAAACTGACTGAGCGCATGAATGCCCGCGAGCGCATTGACTACCTGCTGGACGAAGGATCTTTTGTCGAATTTGATGCGCTAGCCCGCCACCGCACTACCGCATTTGGGATGGAAGCCAAACGCCCCGCGACCGACGGAATCATCACCGGCTGGGGAACCATAGACGGCCGTGAGGTCTGCATCTTCTCTCAGGACGGCACAATCTTCGGTGGTGCACTCGGAGAGGTCTACGGCGAAAAGATGGTCAAGATTCAGGAACTTGCCATCACTACCGGCCGCCCCCTTATTGGCATGTACGAAGGTGCCGGCGCCCGCATCCAAGATGGCGCAGTCTCACTGGACTTTATTGCCCAGACGTTCCACCACAACGTTCGCGCCAGCGGCGTCATTCCGCAGATTTCAGTCATTTTTGGCGCCTGCGCGGGCGGAAATGCCTACTCCCCAGCACTGACGGACTTCGTTGTCATGGTGGAGGAAAACTCCCGTATGTTCGTCACCGGCCCTGACGTAATCGAAACAGTCACAGGCGAAAAAATCAGCCAGCACGAGCTCGGCGGCGCCGACACCCATATGGAGATCGCCGGAAACTCCCACTACACCGCCGCTAGCGAGCAGGATGGACTCGACTGGGTCTGCGATTTGCTCGACTACCTCCCCAACAACACAACCTCCCCCGCGCCCAGCTGGGATTCCGATGCCAGTGACGAAATCACCGACACCGATCGCACCCTCGACAGTCTCATTCCCGACAGCCCATCCACGCCGTACGACGTGCACGAAGTCATCTACGCGCTTTGCGACGATGCGGAGTTCCTGGAAATCCAGGAAAACCGAGCAGCCAATGTCGTGATTGGCCTTGGCCGTCTCAACGGTCAATCTGTTGGGTTTGTCGCTAATCAGCCCATGGAATTCGCGGGCTGCCTAGATATCGATGCAGCGGAGAAGGCCGCGCGATTCGTCCGAACCTGCGATTGTTTCAACATTCCACTCGTCTTTCTCGTAGACGTACCCGGCTTTCTCCCCGGTTCAAATCAAGAACACCAGGGAATTCTGCGCCGTGGCGCTAAATTGCTCTATGCGTATGCAGAAGCAACCGTTCCTAAAATCACCGTCACCATGCGCAAAGCCTATGGCGGCGCGTATTGCGTGATGGGATCAAAGGGGCTCGGCGCGGATGTAAATCTGGCTTGGCCGACGGCACAGATCGCCGTGATGGGCGCCTCAGGCGCAGTACGCTTCCTCCATCGTGCCGAGATTCGAACCGCCACCGAAGCAGCTCTCGCAGCAGACCCAGCGGCCGATAGATTTGGCACTCCCGAGAGTGTGAAAGAACTCATTGCTGAACTGGAAATGGGATACGAGCAACACATGCTCACGCCTTATCGTGCCGCCGAACGGGGGTTAATTGATGAAGTCATCCTCCCCTCCGAGACACGAACTCGAGTGATAAAAAATCTGCGCCTTCTAACTTCAAAGAAAGTACCGTGGCCTGCGCGCAAGCACGGCAATATTCCACTGTAAGAGCAGGCTTTTTGCTGTACAACGAGCTAGTCATTACCCCTACTTTTGTTAACAGCGATTGCCCCCCAACTACCTCCCCCCGTTTTCGAAACGTAAACTAGTTGGTATGACGACTGCCGCAAATACATCAACCGGTGAAACCCCGGATTTGACCACTACTGCTGGAAAGCTGGCCGATCTGCGAGCCCGTCTCGCAGAGACCCAGGCTCCAATGGGCCAGGCCAGCATTGACCGCGTCCACGACAAGGGCAAGATGACCGCTCGTGAGCGCATCGAGTTCCTCTTGGACGAGGGCTCGTTCGTGGAGGTTGACGCTCTCGCACGTCACCGCTCCAAGAACTTCGGCCTCGACGCCAAGCGCCCTGTCACTGACGGTGTTGTGACAGGCTACGGCACCATCGATGGCCGCCAGGTCTGTGTCTTCTCGCAGGACGGCGCCATCTTCGGTGGCGCGCTCGGTGAAGTCTACGGTGAAAAGATTGTCAAGATCATGGATTTGGCCATCAAGACCGGTGTCCCAATTATCGGCATCAACGAGGGTGCTGGTGCCCGCATCCAAGAGGGCGTTGTTTCCCTCGGCCTCTACTCCCAGATTTTCTTCCGAAACACCCAGGCTTCTGGTGTTATCCCACAGATCTCCCTGATCATGGGCGCCTGCGCTGGTGGCCACGTCTACTCCCCGGCTCTGACCGACTTCATTGTCATGGTCGATGGCACTTCCAAGATGTTCATCACCGGCCCGGACGTTATTAAGACCGTCACTGGCGAAGAGGTCACACAGGAAGAGCTGGGTGGCGCTGGTACTCACATGAGCACCTCCGGTACTTCGCACTACACCGCCGCTGATGACGAAGACGCTCTGACTTTCGTTCAGGAATTAGTCAGCTACCTGCCGTCCAACAACCGCGCTGAGGCTCCTCGCATGGAGGCTGAGCCGTTCGAGGGCTCCATCGCTGACAACATCACTGAGACTGACCTCGAGCTCGACACGCTGATTCCGGACTCCCCAAACCAGCCGTACGACATCAAGGACGTCATCACCCGTCTGGTCGACGACGAGGACTTCCTGGAAATTCAGGAGGACTACGCACAGAACGTGGTCATCGGCTTCGGTCGCGTGGAGGGTCGCTCGGTCGGTTTCGTCGCCAACCAGCCGATTCAGTTCGCTGGCTGCCTCGACATCAAGGCATCCGAGAAGGCGGCTCGCTTCGTCCGCACCTGTGACGCCTTCAACATTCCGATCATCATGCTGGTTGACGTTCCAGGCTTCCTGCCGGGCACCAACCAAGAGTTCGACGGCATCATCCGCCGTGGCGCCAAGCTGCTGTACGCATATGCTGAGGCCACCGTCCCGAAGATTACCGTCATCACCCGTAAGGCCTACGGCGGAGCTTACTGTGTGATGGGCTCCAAGGACATGGGCGCTGACATCAACCTGGCATGGCCGACCGCTCAGATTGCGGTCATGGGTGCTTCCGGCGCTGTCGGCTTCATCTACCGCAAGGAGCTCAAGGCTGCTGCGGCCGAGGGCAAGGATGTCGTCGCACTGCAGAAGGAGTACGAGGCAGAGTACGAGGCCACCCTGGTCAACCCGTACATGGCTGCTGAGCGCGGCTTCATCGACGCCGTTATCCCGCCGAGCGAGACCCGCGGCCAGATCATCGAGGGTCTGCGTCTGCTGGATCGCAAGGTTGTTAACGTACCCGCCAAGAAGCATGGGAACATTCCGCTGTGACCGATTCCAAAAACACCCCAGCAACCGAAGACAAGGACGCCGCTACAGCCCCGGCTGCACCGTTCATGTCCGTCCTCAAGGGCAACCCGTCAGACGCTGAAACCGCCACGCTCGCGCTTTTGTTCGCAGGTATGGCAGCAGCCGGCGGTGCCCCAGAGGACCGCGGCCCGCGCAACAACTGGGGTCGGCTGGAAGAGGGTTTCCACCAGCCGCACCAGCACGTACCGGGCACGTTCCGCAACGTCCATTTCTACTAGTACAGCTACCGCTTACCGCGTAGTCGTTACCGCACGCTAGCTGCGTCGATTCGCTAGCACAAAGCGCCACCATCGGGTTTTCCGATGGTGGCGCTTTGGTTTTTGTTACTGCCTTAGCCTTGACCACTGCTTATTACTAGCGCTGTTCACCCAGCGACTCGCCATCAAACTCGTCATCGAGCTCCCGGTCCAGCCGACGCTGATCACGGTTGCGAGCTACCGGCCACACCACCTTGAACAGGAAATACACAAACGCCAGACCGATGGCAGCACCCACCACAGCGCCGGCAATGAATCCCCACGATTCCGATAGTGCCCCACCAGCGCTTGCCTCAGAGAGCATTTGCACTCTGATAAAACCAATCAGCCACAGCCCAATGACGGCTACGAGTGCTGCAATCTCGCCTTTTGTAAGACCATTAATCTTCGGCATTGGCACTTGACGTCGCAACCACCGCTGCGAAAACAGGAGTCCAACCAGCGGCATCAAGATGATTGCCACTGTCACGCCCACCATCTTTGGCTCTGGAATGAGCCAAATCAGTACCGTTGCAAGCACGTAATTAGCCCACATCATCATTGTGAACCCGTACGTGTAGGACTTATGCAGCAACATCTGCTGATACTCATCGTCCACCGTGGCGCTGTTGCGTTCAATTACGACATCCGCATAGGACATTGTCAGTATCCTTCCTCACCAAAAATTTCTTCGACTGTTTTTCCCAGTACCTTGCAGATACGCAACGCCAAATACACCGAAGGCGAGTAATTTCCCCGCTCGATATTTGCAATGGTTTGCCGCGAGACCTCCACCTTCGCGGCTAAATCCGCTTGGCTCAGCTCCAACCAGCGTCGGTATCTCCTGACCTGGTTCGAACGTTCTTCCCCACTCATCTGTGTACTTTCTTTAACTTGATGTCCACTTTACTTTACATCACTAGAAGGCAGCTGCCATCTAAAAAAATCTGCCTGTTCTTACAATCGGGCCAACCCCACGCATGTTTGCCACAAAAATTAGGCTTTACGATTCCGCCCTCACTAAAATCACTAACTATGAGCAGCCCCCGAATCGTCTTGGCTTCCACTTCCCCTTCGCGACTGCACATTCTGCGCTCTGCAGGCATCGAGCCCATCACAGTAGCGCCCAACGTCGACGAGGATGCCGTAATCACAGCCCTTCCGGACGCATCGCCGGTACGCATCGTCGAGGAACTCGCACAGGCCAAGGCACACGCTGCCTCTCCGGCCTACCCCAATGACATTGTCATTGGCGGGGATTCAATGCTGCTTCTCGACGGGCAGTTGCAGGGCAAGCCCCACACGGAAGAAAAGACCATTGAGCGCTGGCATCAACAGAGTGGCCGGACGGCTGAGCTGATTACTGGTCACTGTGTCGTGACACCAAAGGGCGAGCACCTTGAGGTGGCGATTACTTCCCTCGATTTCGCTGAAGTCCCAGAAGAGGACATCCGTGCCTACGCTGCGACGGGCGAGCCGCTGAAGTGCGCTGGCGCGTTTACTTTGGAGGCTCTAGGCGGCTGGTTTGTCGATGGCATCAATGGCGACTCATCCAGTGTGATCGGACTGTCGCTACCTGTCGTGCGCCGAGCTCTGTATCGCTACGGCTATTCGGTCTCCCAGTTCTGGAATCGGTAGGCATCGCAAGGACGTCGTAAAGCAAAAACCGCACCAAATTGGTGCGGTTTTCTTAGCTGTTGAGACTACTTGTTAGCAGCCTCAACGCGCTTGATGGCCTCCTGAGCAACAAGCTCCTGAATACCCATATCCAGCTCGGAGGTGAAGCCGACACAGGAGCAGTTGATCTCGCCGAGAACGTAAGTGTCCTCGCCGTCCTCGCCGTCTGCCAGCATGAAATCAGCGGTCCAGATTAGCGGGATATTGTCGCCACCGAGGTTCTCGGCAATGACCGGGCGAGCCTCAGCAAACATGTCGATGAGGTCCTGCCACTCTTCCGGCTTGTTGTAGGTGTACTTCGCGCCAGAGAACAAGGTTGCGGAGAAAGCGTCGCCGCCCTCGGCCGGCTTCTTGTGAACCACGAAGACCGGGTGCGGACCGACCAGCAGAATGCGAATTTCGCCTTCGGTGATGCGCGGCATGAAGCGCATGTCCACGAGCATGCCGTTATCGCCGATGATGTACTGGTCGCAGAAATCCATGAACTCGCCGAGCTCGCGAGTCTCGGTGTGGTTGTCCACGGCCTCGGTGCACTTCAGCTTGGTGTTCAGCGGCAGCGGGGTGCCCGGCTCAACGTTCTTAGCAACCTCTTCATCAGCGATGCGCACGCGCCAGATGCCAGATCCGGTGGAGCCACGGTTCTGCTTAAGGACGCGCTCGCCGTAGGACAGGGAGGTCGGGAAAGTGCTGTGGAATGCCTCGACGTCGTAGTAAGCAGCGGTGTCAGACGGAACCAGGTCAGTATCCTTGAGCTTGACCAGTGCGTCCTTTGCGCCGTAGGCCATCATCTCGCCCGGGGTGGACATACCAACCAAACCAGCGACCGAGAGACTGGTCAGAAGCTCGAAGTAGCCCCTCTCACCACCCGGGATGTTGCCCGGGTTTACGCGGGAGATGTAGCCGTCGAAGTTCTGAGAGACGTAGTCGTACAGGTCGTCCTTCCACTCCGGTCGGTAGTAGACGACCTCAGCGGACCAACCGGCTTCGCGGATAGCGTTGACGATTGGCATGGTGTCCTTGCGGTGTCCGTCGAAGTACTTGTCCGAGCCGCCCTCGATCTCGAATACAACAATGTTCTTGTGCACAGGCACTCCTTTTAAGAAAATACATGGACTTCCGGCACTCAATTGTCTCCGTAACGCAGCGAATACCCAGGCAGATAGCCCATTTCAGCCCATTTTCCAGTGATACGAATCAACACAGTTTTTGCGCTAACTCTCAGCTAAATTTTAGGGCACTACCTGGACTCCAAGCGCGCTGAAAACACTGCTTTTACCCCCAACTGTGAGGCGTATCCCAGGGTGGCCGCGGACGCAATTGTTGCCGTCGGAAAGCGCTCACACTGGGGACTATTCCGCCGTTCGCCACGCGACCCGTAAACTAGATATGCAATCGACGATAAACGTCAGAAAGTCCCACCCACCCAACTTGCGCCAAGGGAGTATCCGATGGCTGTTCCGCACGACCCGCACCCCCAGTTCCAGCAGTACGCCCACCCTGAGCGCCTCGTCTCTAGCTCCTGGCTTGCTGCCCGACTGGGCTCTCCCGGTCTGCGCGTTGTTGAATCCGACGAGGACTCACTGCTTTACGACATTGGACATATTCCGGGCGCGGTTCGCATCGACTGGCATCACGACCTCAACGATCCTGTGCGCCGCGACTATATCGACGCCGAAGGCTTTGCCGAGCTCATGCGCGAGAAGGGTATCTCGCGGGACGACACCGTCGTAATCTACGGCGACAAGTCCAACTGGTGGGCCGCCTACACACTCTGGGTTTTCGAGCTTTTTGGGCATCCCGACGTGCGTCTGCTTAACGGTGGCCGCGATGCCTGGATGACTGAAGAACGAGACACGAGCTTCGAGGTCCCCAATTACCCACGCACTGACTACCCTGTCGTCGAGCGCGACGATAAGACAATGCGTGCCTACTTCAGCGATACACGTGAGCTCATTGGAAAGGCTCCGATTATCGACGTGCGCACTCCGGAGGAGTATGCCGGTGCACGAACCCACATGGTCGATTACCCACAGGAAGGCGTCCTGCGTGGTGGCCATATTCCAACCGCGGTAAACATTCCATGGAATCAGTCCGTTCACCCGAACTCGCGTTTCCGCGATCGCGAAGAGCTCGAGCAGATTTACGCGCACGTCCAATTTGAAGATGAGGCGATTGTCTACTGCCGCATCGGCGAGCGCTCCGCGCACACTTGGTTTGTACTGCACCATCTCCTCGGCCACGAGAATGTTCGCAACTACGACGGCTCGTGGGTTGAGTGGGGCAATATGATTGGCATGCCCATTGCCCACGGTTCGGAGCCGGGAAGCCTGTAGGCGATCGATGCAACCGGTGGGCGCTTCCCCCACCGTTTTCCGGCGTCCGCGACTGGCTCTACATCGGAGATTTAGTTTCCCCCTGCCGCCCCCGATCAAGGGGGCGGCAGTTGCACTCTTGGGTGATAATTTTAACCACAAACCTAGGTTTTTGGGCGAAAAATAGCCACTTCAGCTGCCCCCACACTCACTTGAACGCTGCTCAAGATCACAATCCCTACCCCCTTATGTAGCGAGCAATAAGAGGTTGCTTACCGCACCTGTGACACAATGGAGACATTGGGTCACACGCTGTTAGCTACCGCGTGGTTAACCGTATTGCGGTTCACCACTCAGTTAACTGCAGTGCTGCTTGTGATTCCTACAAATGACTGTCGCAACCTGCCCCGAGGGCCAATTCTCGGGGTGCCCACGAAAAATGGAGGATTTCGTGTCCGAGCAGACCACTGAAAAAATCACGAAGGTTCTCGTCGCCAACCGTGGCGAGATTGCCGTTCGCGTTATTCGCGCTGCGAAGGACGCAGGCATTCCTTCCGTCGCCGTTTACGCCGAGCCGGATGCGGACGCTCCTTTCGTGACCATGGCGGATGAGGCTTTTGCTCTCGGTGGCACCACTTCCGCTGAGTCGTACCTAGTCTTCGACAAGATTCTGGACGCCGCAAAGAAGTCCGGCGCTAATGCCATCCACCCGGGCTACGGCTTCCTGTCGGAGAACGGCGACTTCGCTGAGGCTGTTGAGAACGCTGGCCTGATCTGGATTGGCCCGTCACCAGAGTCCATCCGCGCCCTGGGCGACAAGGTCACCGCTCGTCACATCGCGCTGAAGGCTGACGCTCCAATGGCTCCAGGCACCAAGGAGCCAGTTAAGGATGCAGACGAGGTCGTCGCGTTCGCTAAGGAGCACGGTCTGCCAATCGCCATTAAGGCCGCTTTCGGTGGCGGTGGCCGCGGCATGAAGGTCGCACACAAGATGGAAGAGGTCGCCGACCTCTACGAGTCCGCTACCCGTGAGGCCGTTGCGGCCTTCGGTCGCGGTGAGTGCTTCGTAGAGCGCTACCTGGACAAGGCACGCCACGTCGAGTGCCAGGTTCTCGCTGATAAGCACGGCAACGTCGTTGTCGCCTCCACCCGTGACTGCTCGCTACAGCGTCGTTTCCAGAAGCTCGTCGAGGAAGCACCCGCTCCGTTCCTGACCCCAGAGCAGGATGAGCGCCTGCGCCAGTCCGCTAAGGACATCTGCCGCGAGGCTGGCTACTACGGTGCGGGCACCGTTGAGTACCTGGTTGGCGCTGACGGTCTGATTAACTTCCTCGAGGTCAACACTCGTCTACAGGTGGAGCACCCGGTCACCGAGGAAATTACCGGCCTCGATCTGGTCCGCGAGCAGTTCCGCATTGCTGAAGGCAAGGAACTGTCCATCAAGGAAGACCCGGAGATGCGCGGTCACGCTTTCGAGTTCCGCATCAACGGCGAGGACGCCGGCAGCAACTTCATGCCGGCTCCGGGCACCATCACCAAGTACGTCGAACCGTCCGGCCCGGGTGTCCGCATGGACACCGGCATCAAGGAGGGCGACGTCATCGGCGGCCAGTTCGACTCCATGCTGGCCAAGCTGATTGTTTGGGGCGAGACCCGCGAAGAGGCCCTACGCCGCTCCGCTCGTGCTCTGTCCGAGTACCAGGTTGAGGGCCTGGCAACGGTCATTCCGTTCCACCGCCACATTGTGGAGAACCCGGCGTTTGTCGGCGATGGCGAGAAGTTTGACGTCTACACCAAGTGGATTGAAGAGGAATGGGACAACCCGATTGCTCCGTACGACGGTGACTCCGACGCTGACACCGACACCGTTCCGGCTCAGAAGGTTGTCGTCGAGATCGACGGTCGCCGCGTCGAGGTAGCCCTGCCGGGCGACCTGGCTCTGGGCGGCGGCAACGCTGGTGCCAAGAAGAAGAGCAAGAAGAAGCGCGCTGGCGGTTCCAAGAAGGCCGCTTCCGGTGACGCTGTGGTTGCTCCGATGCAGGGCACCGTCATCAAGGTCAACGTCGAAGAGGGCCAGGAAGTCTCCGAGGGTGACACCGTGGTTGTCCTTGAGGCCATGAAGATGGAAAACCCAGTCAAGGCTCACAAGGACGGCGTTGTCACGGGTCTGGCTACCGAGGCTGGCTCAGGTGTCGGCAAGGGCGATGTCCTGATGGAACTGAAGTAGTTCTAAAGCTCTAAGCGGGGCTGGTTGCGATGGGATTCGCAGCCAGCCCCGCTTGATTCTTTTCAGCCCCTCCCCCGGCGCCCTTAAACACTGTTCAGGACGTCTAGAGTGGACGGTATGGAACCCATGGAAGTAAATGCCGGCCGCTTCTACTGCCGTCCGCTGCGCCACGATTCCCGCGTCGATGACGCCCCGGTCGCAACCCAATTACTCACAGAATTGGCCCCTGACTCCGTCGCCGAGTTCCTTCGGAACTCCACCACCGAGTGGGAAAACGACACCGCCTACCGCTTTGCGGTTGCTGAGCAGACGAACGTCGAGATGCTCGCACTAGCAACCGTCGAGGTCATCAATGCCGACCACGTCAGCATCACCGTCCGTCCCGCAGGCGATCCCGCACGCGTGTTGCCTAACGACGATCAGGTCCTCACCAAGGTAACCGTCGCCGACGGCGTCGAAGCCGCCGAAAAAGCCCTCCACCGGTGGGCAGAGGGCTTCTTGGGCAAGAAAGTCAGCTAGCCGAACTGGCACCGCTACGACTGCTCAGTCCTAGGCGCCGGAACGCAGCAGGTAGATATCCATAATCCAACCGTGCTCCGCACGGAGCTTCTTTTTCAGCTCCGCAATCTCTTCGCCGACGTCGCCAACGCGACCACGGCGGAGCGTCTCCAGCTCCGTTCCCAGGAATGCACCCCAGAGAATCTCTTCCTCCGGGTCCGCGTGCTCGAGCCAGGCTGCACCGCCATCGAGCATCACCACCGCATCCATGCCAGGCGCACGCTCCCCCAGGCGCCGACCAGTGGTAATCAATACCGGCTTACCAATCTGGTTCAGGCACTCTCCATGCGCTGCGGTCAGCGCGGAAATCGCCGTCACACTGGGGATAACTCGCGAGCGCACGTCCAGCCCAAGGTCGCGGACGCGCTGCAAAATCCGCAATGTTGAGTCATACAAGGAGGGGTCACCCCAGACCAAGAACGCACCGCGGCGCTTGCCCTCTCGTCCGAGGTGAGCGACGAAGGCGTCGGCAAGCAGCTCTGCACGGCGCTGATGCCAGTCACGGACGACTGCGCCGTAGTTATCGGGCGTGCGGTCACGTGGCGGGTCGGGAACGGTAACGAGTTCGACATGCGGCGCATGCTTATCGACGATCGCCTGTCGCGCAGCCAACAAGTCCGCTTTGGCATCACCCTTGTCGAGAGCAAAAACTACGTCGACATCAGCAAGAGCGCCGATAGCCTCGAGCGTAATGTGGCTCGGACTACCGGCGCCGATTCCGATGACGTCTACATCGACATATCCGCTGTATACAGGGCTCTCGGCCTGAGTGCGGGCGGCGTCGTTTCGACTAGTGATTGGTCGGATCTCCCTCGTAACCGAACTGTTCAGCCATCTCATCTGGAGACAGGCCAGCCATCGAACCCTGGAGGTTAGCCGAAGCGGCCTGCTTCAAGTAAATCTCGCAAGCGTTGGCCATGTACTTGGAGTCGTACACGTTCATCTCCAGAATCGGAGTCAAAGAGCCATCATCTTCCATGCGCGAAACCAAAAGGTGCGGCTTGTCCGAGTCCGTGGTCATGGAGCACTTAATCTTGACACCGTTGACATCCGTGAAAGTTGGCTTAATCATATTGTCATCCTCCTCCAAAACAGCGACCGGAAAATAAGTAGCGCTGTTGCGACCGCAAGCGCAAGAAAGTCGCTCGTTATAAACCATGTTAGCCAGATTCCGGGCGGCACCGCCGAGCACAAAAGCACATGGGGGTAATAGCGAGCTTCCTGCATGTTTGCGTGTCAGGTCGAGGACCCAATTGCCACTAGAGCTCGCAGATGCGTTAAAGTGATGAAGTAATTTTCCGGCCGCCGAGAATGTGTTTTCACGGCTGTTTTACCCGGAAGATGATTGCCCTAGTAGCTCAGTGGATAGAGCACGGCTCTCCTAAAGCCGGTGTCGGAGGTTCGATTCCTCTCTGGGGCACAAATACCCTCGTGACCTTTTACATATAGGGCGCGAGGGTTCTTTGTTTTTCTCACGACCGGCCACTACGCCCCCTCCTGAGAACGCATCACCCAGCAATTTCCAGAAACACTTGTGTTAGGCTTACCTAATCACGTGGCGTGTAGACTTCCGCCAGTACAAAACAGCCCAAGACTTGTTGAAGGACAGTGACAACTATGGCTGGCCTAGCTAAAGCAGCAGCACCGAAGCGTAAGCCCCGTAAGGCACACGAGGCAACAGTTACTGGACGTCGCCAGATTTCCCCAGACCTTGTTCGTTTGAGCATGAACTCGCCTGCATTTGTGGGCAAGGAGCTGGAGTTTACCGACCATTACATCAAATTATTGTTTGTGCCAGAGGACGCTGATTACTCCTGGCCGTTCGATATTGCGAAAATTCGCGCCGAACAGCCGCGAGACAAACTGCCAATCACCCGCACATACACTCTGATTAATGTGGACTCCGAAACCGGCGACTTTGACGTCGACTTCGTCACCCACGGCGATTCCGGCCTGGCTGGACCGTGGGCACGCGTAGCCGAAATCGGAGACAAGCGTGGCTTCTTAGGGCCAGGAGGCGCATGGGGACCTGCAGCAGAATATGAACACTTTGTACTCGCCGGAGACGAGTCCGCAGCGCCAGCTATCAGCGCCGGACTGAAGCACCTCCCAGCAGGCACGACCGCAACCGCATACATCGAAATCGAGTCCGAAGATCGGAAGTTTGAGCTCCCAACCCGAGAGGGTGTGGAAGTCCATTGGGTCCTCCGCAACGGCGCAACCCACGGCACAGAGCTATCCCGCGCAGTGCGCGAGGCGGGCATTCCAGAAGGTAAGAAAACTAGCTGGTTCATCCACGGTGTCGCCGAGATGATCAAGGAATTGCGCCGCTTCCTCTTCGTCGAATCTGAGATCCCGAAGAAAGACGTTTCCATTTCTGGCTACTGGCGTATCGGTATGACCGAAGACCAGTGGCAGTCTTCTAAACGAGAATTCAACGCTGAGGTTGAGGCCGAGGAGGAAAGAGCCAGGGCCTGACGCTTGCTCGAACGTTAGCGCTCGCTACGCCTTTCAACAACGACGCGTTTTCCTGCCAACCAGTCGAATGGGTGCCAGCGGCAAACAGCAACCCAAATCATCAGGACACCAAAAAACAGTTCAACGTTTGGCTCAAAACCCGTAGGCAAGAAAATCAGCGACAATAGGTAACAATTACGTACCGCTGCCCGCCAACCTCTGTGCCAAGAATCGTCTCCTGATTCGAGCTCCGATGTTCCCTCTGGCTGAGCGACTTCGAACGGAGTTGCCCCAGAGTCTGCTTTCCGCGCTGGAACAACGTGTAGCAAAAATGCGCTTTTACCAAACGTCTGTTCACCGCGAGCCTCTGCAACCACGCGCACAAAGAAAAAGACAGCTGGGAATATGACACCATACAAAATCCTGAACTCTGGCGGACTCGGCAGCGCCCAGTTCGCCATGGCTGCTTCCCACGCAAGTTTGCCAAGTACCACAATGATGGCAACAAAGATTCCTACAAGGAACGAATCCAGTATCCACGCGCCACTGCGCCGAGCGAACAAATCCGCATTACTCTTTACGGGGAATCGATTCGGGGTGCGCCGATACATGGGACACACGCTATCAAAACCACTTATGACTTCACAGACGAATTGCCTTTCCCTACCGCACCCGTTCTGCCACGATTAGAAGCATCCAGTATGCAAATCGAAAAGTCGACTGTATAGTTGCCGGTTGAATCAACCTATCTATTGGGTGTCAGCAACTACCTTGCCAATAACTCGGCAAGTTCCCCTATAGCTGGCACCCCCAGTGGTTTTTCAGGAGTCCCTACCCAGAAAGCCGAGAATTAAACCACGCGACGCAGGCCCGAGAAGCCCAGAAAGTGAGATGGATGTGAATACGCGAACTCAGCTGTCAGCCGTACAGCACCCTCAACTCACTGCCGTCCGGCGCAAGAACCGCCGGCAGCTGGCGCTGGCCTGCTGCTTCCTCACCTTCGCAGCCACGGCCACCAGCTGTGCCAACAACGAAAGCGAGGAGGTTGCCGCGACGCAAACCTCGTCGTCAAGCCAACTTACTACGGTGTCGACGACGAGTTCGCCGACGACGACCGGACCAAAGGTTCGAGAAGGCGGTACGCCGCGCATCGGACAGCTGTGCCCGAACCAGACCGGGGAAATACGAATGAGCGCCAACGGCCAGAATCTTGAATGCGCACAAGTCGGCGAGCAGGAAGTGTGGACGGTGCTGCAGCAAACCCCCGCGAACCCGACATCGCAGCAAATGTGGATTTCCACTACTCCGACGACCACTGAGCCACTGCCTCAGGAACCTGAGCCGACGACTCCGAGCGAGAGCACAACGGAGACAAGTGAGACGGAGAGCTCGACGACCTCTGATACTTCCACGCCGCCCGATACTTCAACGACTCCGACAACCTCCGGCGAGCCGACAGAATCGGAATCGGAGCAGGAAGAGCAGCCAAGCGAAGATAATCATGGGCTCACCGGCCTGTTCCGCTAGGTTCGTCTCTGGCTGCGAGGTTCGTCGGCTCGGGACTTAGTTAGGTAAGGTGCGCTAGCTCGCCCTAAAAACCAAAATCCGCTGCAACAATACTGCAGCGGATTTTTTATTTACCCAACAGATACGAAGAGACGAACCTGAACAGATCTGAGCCCGCCACAATGCGGCGGAGCACCCGCGCTCCCCTACTTGCGGTGACGGCGATTGTAGAACGGCGTCGGCACGACGGTGGCGGTAATGTCGGCGCCTTCAACGGTCAGCTCAGTGCCAGTGGAGGACTGCCAACGCTGAACGTATGCAAAACCGATGGGGTGGCCCAAAGTCGGCGACACCTTGGCGGAAGTCAGCACACCAACCTCGTTACCTTCCGCATCAATGAGCTTGGTGCCACGCTTGGGAGCTTCATCACCGGAGAAACGCAGACCAACCAGCAGCTCCTTCGACTGCGGACGGTTAATCAGGGCATTGCGACCAATAAACTGCCCCTTGGTCGGCCCCATGATGGACTTCAAGCCGGCCTCCAGCGGAGTGCGGTCTCGAGTCAGCTCGTAGCCATAGAGCGGCATACCGGCCTCAAGACGCAGGGTGTCGCGGCAGGCCAGACCACACGGCAGCAGGCCGAGGTCAGCGCCGTTGTCAGCCGGATCCTCCGGGTTTTCCACCTTGCCACCTGCTGCAATGATTGCACGCCAGACCTCGACGGCGCGGTCAGCCGGCGGGAAGATCTCGAAGCCGTCCTCACCGGTGTAGCCGGTTCGGGCAACAATCATTTCCACACCTGCGACCTCGAGCAGAGTGCAAGAGTAGTAGTTCATGCCATCGAGAGTCGCGTGCAGATCCTGTGGCAACAGACGGCGCAGAAGCTTCGCAGCCTTCGGCCCTTGAATGGCCAGGAGCACATTCTTGTCATTCATGCGCTCAACCTCGACGTTGTAGCCACCAACGCGCTCGCGCAGCGTCGAGTACACATCTTCAGCGGCTGCGGCATTCTGCACCAGCATGAATTCGTGACTACCGAGGCGGTAAATGATGAGGTCATCAATAATGCCGCCGTCTTCCTGCACAATCATGGTGTACTTGGCACGACCCAACGCCAGCGGCTTGATTGCCGAAATCAGGGAGTGTGCAAGGAACGCCGCCGCATCCTCACCAGTGACGCGGATGATACCCATCAGCGACAGGTCGAAAACACCAACGGCCTCACGCACTGCGTTGTGCTCTGCAATTTCCGAAGAGTAGCGGAACGGCACTTCGTAGCCACCAACATTGCGCATTTCTGCGCCAAGGCTTACGTGCTCATCATGCAGGGCGCTACGGAAAGAATTGTTGTTCTCAGAAGCGCCAGAATTGTCAGTCATACACACTCCAATTATTGCGGTGGGGCAAACCAGATTGTTACCTTCCCACCTTATATCTAAGACTCCGTGCTCGCTTCCGCGAGCCCCTGCGGAGCCAGGGCAACAGGCCCGTCCATTAACTATCATGCACTGATTCGCACATGCTTGACGACGACCCCGCGCCCACCACAAAGGCCCCGCTACCAGTGACGATAACGGGGCTTTTGCATTTGTCTATTCAGTTAATTGAGTTTGGCCGAGCTGTTCGGGCAGCGTTGCCAGCCAAAGGCTCAGTGGTTATTAGTGATCAACCGCAGCCTCGGTACCAACACCGGTCAGGGAGCGAACTTCCATCTCAGCTGCCAGGTCATCGAAGTTATCCGGCTTACCCATGTAGGTGGCGATGATGCCAGCCAGGAACGCCAGCGGGATTGCGAGCAGACCCGGCGAGGTCAGCGGGAACCAGGAGAAGTCAACGGACGGAATCATCGAGGACTCAGCGCCGGAGACTGCCGGGGAGAAGATAATCAGAACCAGCGAGGCGATGACACCGGTGTACATGGAGGCAACTGCGCCTGCGGTGTTGAAGCGCTTCCAGAACAGGGACATCAGGATGGTCGGCACGTTTGCGGATGCTGCCACTGCGAAGGCCAGCGACACCAGGAAGGCGACGTTCTGCCCCATGGCCAGGATGCCGAGGATAATGGCGACAACACCCAGCACGATAACGGTAATGCGGGAGACACGAACCTGCTCGGCTTCCGTGGCCTGTCCCTTGCGAATCACGGCCTGGTAGAGGTCCTGGCCGACAGACGCGGAAGCGGTAATTGCCAGACCAGCGACCACGGCCAGCACGGTAGCGAACGCCACTGCGGAAATCACAGCCATGAAGATGGAGCCACCGATTTCGAAGGCCAGCAGCGGAGCTGCAGCGTTGGCCCCGCCCGGCGCGGCCATGATGCGGTCCGGGCCGACGAGTGCAGCAGCACCGTAGCCGAGCACCAGGGTCAGCAGGTAGAAACCACCGATGAGGATGATTGCCCAAGTCACGGACTTACGAGCTTCCTTTGCGGTCGGCACCGTGTAGAAGCGCATGAGCACGTGTGGCAGACCAGCAACACCGAGGACCAGTGCCAGGCCCAGAGAGATGAAGTCCAGCTGCTGGACGAAGGAGCCGCCGTACTTCAGACCCGGCTCAAGAATGGCGGAGGCTTCGTAGCCCTTCTCGGCGATGTAATCCGAGCTTGCGTGCATGTCCACTGCGTCCTGCAGGAGCTGGGAGAAGTTGCCCTTAACGCCAACCAGGATGATCAGGGTCATGATGATGACAGCACCGACCAGCAGGACGGCCTTAATCATCTGCACGTAAGTCGTGCCCTTCATACCACCGATGAGGACGTAGGCAACCATGATGATGCCGACGACTGCGACAACGATGGACTGCTGAGTGGAGTCGTGGATGTTGAGCAGCACGGCGACCAGGGAACCTGCACCGGCCATCTGCGCGATGAGGTAGAACAGGGTCACCGCGAGGGTCGAGATAGCAGCCGCAGTACGTACCGGGCGCTGCTTAAGACGGAAGGACAGCACGTCGGCCATGGTGAACTTACCGACGTTTCGCAGCGGCTCTGCAACCAACAGCAGCGCGACCAGCCAGGCTACGAAGAAGCCGATGGAGTAAAGGAATCCGTCGTAACCAGTCAGCGCGATGGCGCCGACGATACCGAGGAAGGAAGCCGCCGAGAGGTAGTCACCCGCAATGGCAAGACCGTTTTGGGTACCGGAGAACTGTGCGCCACCGGTGTAAAAGTCTGATGCTCCCTTGTTTCCGCCCTTGCCCACTCGAGTAACGATGAACATGGTCGCAACAATGAAGGCGACGAAGACCGCGATGTTGAGAATCGGGTTACCTGCTGCTGCAGTGTCATCTGCAGCAAAGAAACTAGTCAGCATGCCTATGCCTCCTTCTTTGCGACGATTTCAGCGATTTCTCCGCTTTCCAGTGCCTCGCGCAGCTCTGCCTGCATCGGCTCGAGCTTCTTGTTGGCGAAGTTGATGTACACCCAGGTGATGGCGAAGGTGGTCACGAACTGAAGCAGACCAAGGACGATGCCCAGGTTGATATTGCCTAGTACGGGAGTCGCCATGAGGTCTGGCGCGAACGTCGCAAACAGAACGAATGCGATGTACCACACCAGACCTGCGACGGTCATCGGGATGGCGAAAGAACGGAATGTAGAGCGGAGCTCTTGGAACTGCGCTGAGTTTTGCACGTAGCGGTACTCGGCCGCCTGTGGCTTATGCCGGTCTGCCGGCAAGGGAGTTGCGGACACGGGCTAATCCTTTCCAGGAAGTTATGCAGGTGTTCGTAATGAGGTCCAGCACAGCCACCCCGAGGGTGTGCCATGCACCACATTTTTCATTATGTGTGGAAACAAAGTTACCTGGAACACAGTTAGCAAAGAAGTTAAATGCGGCTAACTACTTCTCAGCGAGCCTTAAGGCACCCCCAAAAACGCCATTACCTGCATACTTAGGCGCCGTTTTTACTACCCCCATTTACGCCGTTGTACTCGTGTTCTCCGCTTCTTCCGGCAATGGCTTACTCTGACGCCACCACCACAGCGCTTCGATAATGCCCGCACCGATGGCTCCCACAATCAGCGCGGGAATCAACAGCTCCCGCCCTACCCAGTACAGATTAAGCACTGTGGCCACTGAACGAACCGAGAAGATGAACAGGTAGGCTCCTGCCGATACCGCCAGCAACAGAACCTTCCACCAGGTGTATGGCCTAGCCACGACCACCAAAACCCAAAATGCCGAAACAATCAGCACAATGAGGGTCGCAGTAGACGCCTCCCCTCGTGCCGCATCGCTGGCGTCGACTCCCGGGTTTGCCCACAACCAAAACATGAAGGTCAACAACCCCACCGTGATGCCCGCCGGTATCGCTAAGCGCAACACGCGCCGTACGAAACCATCGCGCGCACGCTCCAAGTTAGGAGCCAACGACAGCACGAAGGCCGGGATTCCAATCGTGAACCATCCCGTAATGGTCACATGAATCGGCTCGAATGGATAATCCATCCCCCACAGCCCCACAGCCAGCGCCAGCACCACCGAGTAGATAGTCTTCGTCAAGAAGAGGTTGGCCACGCGCTCGATATTGCCAATGACGCGACGCCCCTCCGCCACAATCATCGGCATCACGGCGAAGCGATTATCCAACAGCACCAACTGCGCAACCGAACGTGTCGCCGGCGCCCCATCGCCCATAGCCACGCCCAGGTTCGCCGCTTTTAGCGCCAGCACATCATTGACACCATCACCGGTCATCGCCACATGATGCCCCCGCGACTGCAGCGCATGAACCATATCGCGCTTATTCTCGGCCGTGACACGGCCGAAGATCTGCCGCGACTCCACAATGTCTGCGAACTCGTTGCGGATCTCGGTGGGCTTGGCTTCGCTATTCTCATCGCGGCTGACCGGAAGCTCAGACGCATCGACAGGATTGTTAGCCCCCTCCATTTCCAGCTCACGTGCAACAGCCCCCACGGAGCGGTCATTGTCACCAGAAATGACCTTGACCTCGACGCCTTCTTCATAGAAGTAGGCCACCGTGTCCGCCGCATCTGAACGCACCTTCTGCCCCAGCACGACAAGTGCGACTGGCTCCAACTCCACCTCGCCACTCTTCCGCAGCGCACCGCCGGGCAGGTCATCTGCCCCAACTGATGTCCGCGCGAGCAGGAGCACACGAAGTCCTTCCTCCATAAGCTGCCGAGCTTTCTGCATGCCGACCGCGGAGTCGTCGACAAGCACATCGGGCGCGCCGAAAACCCACGTCGCACCGCCGTGATACGTCAGCGCCGACCACTTATTCGCCGAGGCAAAGGGGCGGGTTCTGGCTTGTTCATGCTTTACGACGTCCCCTGCGTCCGCAAGCCCATTGAGCAGTGCACGAGCCGTTGCGTTGGGACGATCGTCGAGCTTGCACAGATCGATGAGTGCGGAGTCGACCTCATCGCGGGAGGTACCGTCACCCGATACGATGTCGACTTCCACTAGCTGCATCGCATTTTCGGTGAGCGTGCCAGTTTTGTCGACACACACGGTGTCGACACGCGCGAGACCTTCGATGGCGGGCAACTCATTGACCAGCACTCGATGTCGCCCCAAGCGCACCACCCCAAGGGCAAATGCGATGGTGGTCATGAGGACAAGCCCCTCAGGGACCATGGGCACCAGCGTGGCGACCATCCCCAGCAGCGCATCGTTGAAATCATCGCCGGCGACAAAGAGCTGCGTATAGATTGCCAAGGCGCCGACGGGAATGAGAATCCAGGAAATGTAGGTCAGGATCTTGTTGATGCCGCGGAAGAGCTGGGAATCAGTCAGCGTGAATTTGTTGGCCTCAGCTGCGAGCTTGGCGGCGTAAGCCTCCTTGCCCACTTTGGTGGCCTGATATCGCGCCGACCCCACCACGACCGAGGAACCCGAGTAGACCATGTCCCCAACGCTCTTATCGACGGCATCGGATTCACCGGTGAGAGAGGACTCATCGACAGCCACGTCAGAGGCGTAGCGGAGAATACCGTCAACGACGATTTGGTCACCGGGACCAACCTCGATGAGATCGTCGAGGACGACGGACTCGCGGTCGATCTCGCGAGCAGGCTCCCCGTCGCGAATGACCATGGGTTTTGCACGGCCGACAATGGAAAGCTTGTCCAGTGTGCGCTTGGCACGCAGTTCTTGGATGATGCCGACGATAGAGTTGGCGATAATCAGCAGACCAAAGGCACCGTTGACGATTGAGCCGGTATAGAGCACGACTGCGAATAACACAGCGAGAATACCGTTAATCCGGGTAAACACATTGGCACGGATAATGTCCCACACACTGCGCCCGGATGTTGGCGGCAGCTCGTTGACGTGCCCCAACTCGATGCGTTGCTGGACCTGCTGTTGAGTAAGACCACTGTCGGGAGTTTTCCACGAGCCCATGCCTGCCTACCCTATTCGCCTAATTGCTGAACCTATTCGACCTATTTGCCAATGAAATTTGGTTCGCGCTTTTCGGCTCGCGCCTTCGATGCCTCCGCAGCATCCTCGGAAGCCCACACCGTGTCGTAGAGCTCCTGCTGGTAGTCCTTCAACGGGCTATGTGTCTCATCGTCGTTGAGCACTGCCTTGTGGTAGGCCAGCGACAGGGGCGCGTAGGTGGCGATACGAAGCGCTACCTCCTCCGCCTTGTCCGGACCACCAAGGTAGGAAGCCAGACCACAACCGCGGGCGGCTTCCTGATCCATGCGCTCGGCCGCCAACAAAATAGTGCGGGCGCGGGCACCGCCGACGAGTACGCGTACGCGGCGAATTGTCCAGGCATCGACAGCGATACCGAGCTTGACCGGCGGAATCATAAACCAGCCGCGCTCACCCACGACGCGCAAATCGGCCGCCATCGCCAGCTGCATCCCAGCGCCGACAGCCGGCCCCTGCACATCCGCTATAACCACCAGACGGCTGGCCTCGATTGTGCGCAGCATTCGACGGAGCTGTTCGTGGAAGGAATCTTCATGGTGCTGGCCACTCAGGTCGGCGCCCGCACAGAAAGCGCGGCCTTCGCCGCGCAGCAGGATAACGCGCTGCTCTGGAACCTCAGCGGCAGCTTCCACCGCATCGGCGATGTCACGACACACGTCGGCAGTCAGGGAGTTGCGCTTATGATCTCGGTCGATGGTGATAGTGACAATTGCGCCGTCGGCTTCGACGCGGATTTCAGATGCTGGGTTCGTCATAGCATTTAGGCTACCCGCGAAACACCAATAGTGATGGGGCTATAAGCAAATCTAAATTCGCTTATTCGTTGCCGAATACCCGCGGGTCGCCACTCAGGCGCCCGTCGGCACGCGCCATCGACGCAATCGTTTCCATGTCCTCGTCGGTGAGCTCAAAGTCGGTGACCTGAAAGTTCTCCTTGATGCGCGACGGCGTGCCCGACTTCGGGATGGCCACGATGCCACGCTGAAGGTGCCAGCGGATAGCAACTTGGGCGGGAGTTTTACCCAGGCGATCTGCGATTTCAGCAATCGGCGAGCCCTCAAAGTACTTCGCGCGCCCCAACGGCGACCAAGCCTGCGTGACAATACCGCGACGACGATCGTCTTCAACCTGCTCATTCTGCGGGAACTGCGGATGCAGCTCAATCTGGTTGACCACCGGAGTCTCCGAGAGCTGGTCGAGCACCTCTGGGTAAAAGTTCGCCACACCAACCGAGCGAATCAGCCCCTCACGATTGAGCTCCAGCAGCGTATCGAAACACTGCCCAAACGTCCCCTGCTTCTCCACCGGCCAGTGCACAAGCACCAGGTCAACGTAGTCAAGGCTGAGCCGTTCTAAAGATGCCCGCACGGACTCGCGCGTCGCCGCCGACCCCTGCGCATCGTTCCAGACCTTCGTGGTCACGAAGATATCTTCACGCTTTACGACGTTCGCAGCGACCGCATCAGCAATACCCTGCCCAACCCCTCGCTCATTGCGATAGAGCGATGCGGTGTCGATGTGGCGGTAGCCGATTTCCAGGGCGTAGCGCACGGATTCGCGCGCCTGCTCATCGTCAAGCTTGTAGGTACCGAACCCCAGAATCGGGATGGCGTTGCCATCGACCATTTCCACGTTGGCAATTCCGGTTGTCGCTGCATCGTACTTCAGATTGAGTGTGGTCATGCCAACCGAGTGTACGGACTGAAAATTTTTTAGATTTTTTCTACCCCGCTGAGCTGCGGTTTAGAAAGGTGAGTGCGCTTCATTTTGTTGCGAACAGTTGACGTAGCGTTGTGTTTATATAACACTTTGGAGTGTGTCCCCAAAGATTAAACCCAAAGAACCGATATTCAACAGAATTTCAGTGCTGCGGGCAGAACACGGACTCAGCCGAGCCGAACTAGCCAAACAAGTAGAGGTCAATCCTCAAACGATTGGCGCGTTGGAGCGAGGTGACCACTACCCCAGCTTGGATCTGGCATTTCGCATCTGCGCGGTGTTCGATCTCCCCGTTGAGGCGGTGTTTTCTCGCGAGGAATTCAAGCCCATGTCCTCTGCCCTATACCGAAAGGAAAGCTAACGATGCCAGCTATTCGGACTGAAGACGCAACACCGAACTTTTTCGAAAAGCTAGAAGCCCGGCGCGAAGCGAAGTACACAAAGCGTGTCGAGCAGATGTCGAGCTGGTTGCCCAAGTGGCGCAACCAGGCGGCGCGGCGGAAGCTGGTCATCGCATTCGAGGTGTGCCTTGTGCTGATGCTGCTGAGCGGCATCGCGCTTCTCGGTAGCCTGACCGATATTTTCCCGGGATGGCTTTCTCTGCTCTGGCCAGTGATTTCCCTCATTATGGTCGTCGTCTGGGCCAGCCTCAACATCACAGTCGACATGGTTGACAGCGCACCGACCTCGCTACTGGACGAATACCAGCAGGAACAGATTCTGAACCTGCGGGGGCTGACATATCGCTGCTTCACCTACTTCGGCTTGGTGGCCTTCCTTGCTCTCGTTCTGGTGGGCACCTATGTCCTGAACGCGCAACCTGACTGGGGACGCTACATTCCGTACAGCTTCGGAATCTTCGGAATTATCGCTTTCCTCTACATTTCCACGCTGCCCACCGTCGTCTACGCCTGGAATCTGCGCGACGACTAGTACGGGCTCAAAAACTCATATCCCTCCTCTGCCCTTCACTCCTCAATCTAAGGATCACCATGAACAGCCTCATTATTGACGGGCTTGAGAAGTCCTACGGAGACCTGCAGGTTCTCCGTGGCATGAGCTTCCAAGTTCACCCTGGAGAAATCTACGGCTTCGTCGGCTCTAACGGTGCCGGCAAGACCACCACTATGCGCATTGCCCTGGGCGTGCTGGCCACCGATAAAGGCGAGGTGCGCATCGGCGATACCCCGATGAATGACTCGCTGCGCCGCACGATTGGCTACATGCCAGAAGAACGCGGCCTCTACCCCAAGGCTGAAGTCCGCAAGCAGCTGATTTACTTTGCTCGCCTACACGGTGTGCCCACCAAGCGCGCGGAATCCAATGCCGACAACTTGTTGGAGCGCCTCGGTCTCACCGAGCGTGCCAACGACAAGGTCGACACGCTCTCGCTCGGCAATCAGCAGCGCGTGCAGCTGGCAGCCTCCCTCGTCCACGACCCAGAAATACTAGTCCTCGACGAGCCCTTCTCTGGTCTCGACCCAGTTGCGGTCAAGGTGATGAGCTCCGTACTCAAGGAGTACGCCGACCGCGGCACCCCGACTGTGTTCTCTTCCCACCAGCTCGACCTTGTCGAGCGCATGTGTGACCGCGTCGGCATCATCTGCGACGGCCGCATGCTCGTGGAAGGCACTGTTGATGAGCTGCGAGCACGGGGCCCACGGGCTTTCGTCGTCAAGCTCGATGGTGCGCCCCAGGATTGGGCGACCTCCGTCGAGGGCGTGACAAGCGTGGAGCGTGATACCCATGGTGCCACCGTCGTTCACCTCGATTCCAACGCCCCCGCCGACACCGACCAGAAGCTGCTACACAGCGCGATGGCAGCGGGAACGGTCCGTTCGTTTGGACCTCTGCAAATTCCACTTACCGAGCTCTACCAGGAGGCCGTACAGCAATGAGCACCAACACTTACAACGCCTCAACGGCCGTCAAGACTGTTTTCGTCCGCGAACTCCGCGAGCATCTGCTGAAGAAAAGCTCGCTAATTACGCTGATCATCATGGCGGTGGCGGCCGTCGGCGGTATCTTCGTTGCCGACTACATGACCTCCAAGTCCGATAATGACACCGTAAAAATCGCGGTCGTCGGAGAAGCGCCGTTCGCGGACTCTCTCGCCGACGCCACCGCCGAAATAAAGGATGCTGAAGGCGCGGATGCCGCAGCCGGCGCATTTGCCACAGCATCGCTCTCACCGTTGGAGATTACGTCCGCGGCAGACGACAAGGCCGCTCGCGCTGCCGTCACCGACGGCGACGCCGACGCCGCTCTCGTCCCCGACACCGCAGAAGGCAAGGAGGGCTCGTGGAAGCTGCTTGCCGACGACGCCCCATCCTGGCTGGCCCCAATGCTGCAGGAGTCGCTGCAGAAACAAAATGAAGCCATGCTGCTCAGCGAAAACGGAATCAACCCCAGCGAGTTTTTCTCCAAGACTCAAAGCGCAGCCGTGTCGGTGGAGTCGCTGGATGAAGCCAAAGACGAGAAGATGCCCGCAGTGGTCATCACACTGATTGGTGTGATGGTCATGATGACCGCCATCCTCGTCTTCGGCGGCGCGGTGGCCACCAGCGTCATCGAGGAGAAGTCCTCCCGCGTCATCGAGATCATTCTCTCGACCGTTCGCCCGGCGCACCTGCTGGCTGGCAAGATCCTCGGCGCCGGTCTGGCTGGCATCATCATGATGAGTGTGCTGACCGCCAGCGCCGCAGTTGCCCTCATGATTACCGGATTGGCGGAGAGCTTCGATGTGCCGTGGTCCGCAGTCTGGCTGCTGGTCCCGTGCTTCATCCTCGGTTACTTCTTCTTCGCCGCGCTGTATGCAGCCTCCGCATCCTTGGTCAGCCGTATGGAAGATTTCCAGGGCGCACAGATGCCGGTACTGGTGTTCTCGCTGATCACGATGTATGTTCCGCTGTTTGGCTGGAGCAAGCTGGACTCTACCGTCATGCAGATTGCAGCGTGGATTCCACCGGTTTCCATCACCACTGCCCCGATGCAGTACGCCGTTGGCAACTTCTCCGCACTCCAGTTGGCGGCTTCGCTGCTAATCATGGTTGTGGGAGTAGCCGCAGTCATCGCACTCGCCGCCTGGATCTACCCGCGCAATGTCCTGCGCACCGGTGCCGCGGTCAGCTGGAAGAAGGCTCTGACAGCCAAGAGCTAGCCCCAGCCCTGCCCAAAAGAGCGTGGCTCCTTCGGCCACGGTCACCTAAAACCGAATAATCGTCAATCGCGTAGTTTGCTCAGCGCACCTTATAGGCCTTTGCTCAGCGCACCTTATAGACCATGGTCCGCCGCAAACTGCGCGATTTTTCCTGTCTCGCCATAGGAGGTCTGCGCCCCCACGCCTGTCGCCGCATGAGCCGAGACCACCGCCGCAAGACGAGCTGCCGTCACCACATCATCGCCCGCGGCCAACGCGGTGAGGACCGTACCCATGTACGCATCACCGCAGCCCGTGGTGTCCACGACCTCGATGGGCAGCGCTGGAATGCGAGTGACTGCCACCTCGCTTTCCGACGTCCTCAAGACCGCAGACCCCTCCCCGCCAAGTGTGACAATGGCCGTGGAAATCCCGTGTTCGTCGGCAAGCGCGCGCCCAACCGCATCCCACTGACCGTGCTCGCAACCGGCGACCGCGCGCTCGGAGCCGATGATGGCTGCGAGTTCGTGCTCGTTGACAATGAGGACATCGACCAGCGCGAGCAGATCCTCACTGACCGCCCGAATCGGCGACAGGTTGAACACCACCGGCACACCCGCATCGTGGGCAATCTGTGCGGCGGCCAGGACAGCCTCATCACAAATCTCCAGACACAGACCGAGGCACCCAGCCCGCTGAATCTTGTCCGCATGACTGCGCACCATCTCAGCATCGACTTCACCATTGGCGCCAGCGGAGATGACAATGAAATTCTCCGCCGCATCATCAACGACAATCATGGCTGTACCAGTGGCAGAGTCGACGGTCTCAACTGCAGAGATGTCCACGTGAGCGTCGGTAAGCGCGTCGCGCAGCAACTGCGCATTGGGATCCGAACCGACCGCGCCGACCAGTTCCACGGCCGCGCCCAGTCTTCCAGCCGTCGCCGCCTGATTCGCCGACTTACCGCCCGGCAGAATGCGCAGAGGACTGCCCTCGATAGTCTCGCCACCATGCGGCAGGCGCTTCACGGTGACGGTCAGGTCTGCGTTGATGGAACCGACGACACATACGTTTGGCCTCTGTTCAGCCAGCTCGGTGAGGCGCTCAGTAATCGGCATTGGTTCGACTCCTCGGTAGTGCGGACACGTTTTTTCCGACAATAGCGCTACCCCTTTCCGCCCACCATCAACTAAGCCGGTTTACCCCTTGTTTACTACCGTGGAGGTATGGCTAGAATCAGCGCCCAACAAGTAATAGATACCGTCCTCGACCACGGAAGTTTCACCTCCTGGGACGGCGCGCCCGAGCATGGCAACATCGACGAGTCCTACCGCGGCACACTGTCCCGAGCCTCTGAGAAAACCGGTCTCGATGAGGCCGTTATCACCGGTGAAGGCACCGTCGGCGGCAAGCGCGTCGCCGTCATCTGTTCTGAGTTCGGCTTCCTCGGCGGTTCTATCGGCGCCGCAACCGCTCGTCGTATTATTCGCAGCATCGAGCGCGCGACTGCGGAGCAGCTGCCGCTGTTGCTCTCCCCGACCTCGGGCGGCACTCGCATGCAGGAGGGCACTGCTGCGTTCGCGCTCATGATCTCTATTACCACCGCAGTGGCGCGCCACAAGGATTCTCACTTGCCATTCCTGGTGTACCTGCGCAATCCCACCACCGGTGGTGTCATGGCGTCGTGGGGGTCGGCAGGCCACTTCACCTTCGCAGAGCCCGGCGCACTTCTCGGCTTCCTCGGCCCGCGCGTCGTCGAGCTCGCTACCGGCGAACCCATGCCCGAAGGCATTCAGACCTCCGAGAACCTGTTCAAGCAGGGCATTATCGACGGCATCATTCCGCTCGAAGGTCTGCGCGGCGCTGTCCGCCGCACCATCGACGTGCTTGCCGACGGAGACCCCAGCGAACCCACCCCACCGCCAGTAGCAGCCATTGATGGTCGCGATACCTGGGAAGCTATCCTGCGCACCCGCGATACTTCTCGTCCAGGTGGCGGCGACATTATCGATGCCCTTGTCGACTGCTCCGTGCCGATCTCCGGCACTGGCGATGGCCACAAGTCGCTGTCGGTCCGGGCTCGCCTGGCGCGGATTGGTGAGCGGCCGGTGATTCTGGTCGCCCAGGATCGCCATAACCAGCCGCCGCTGGGCACGCATCCAATGGGGCCTGGCTCACTGCGTTTTGCCCGCCGTGCGATGCGCATCGCGGAGAGCCTGAACATTCCGCTAGTCACGGTCATTGACACCCCAGGCGCTGAGTTGACCAAAGACGCCGAGGAAAATGCCATGGCCGGCGAGATTGCCCGCACCTTGACCACGCTGGTGAACTTGAAGGTTCCGACCGTGTCACTCATTCTCGGCCAGGGCTGCGGTGGCGGTGCGCTGGCCATGCTGCCCTCTGACCGCGTGCTGGCAATGCACGATGCCTGGATGTCTCCGTTGCCGCCGGAGGGCGCTTCGGCGATTATCTACCGAGACACCGAGCATGCCCCGGAAATGATGGAGGAGCAGGGCGTTGGCGCCGAGGCCATGCTGAAGACCGGGGTCATCGACGAGATTGTGGCCGAACCTGAGGATTCGTCCGAACTGCCCCGCCGTGCTCTGAGTGCTATCGAGCACGCCCTCTGGGAGCTAGAGAAGAATCCGGCTCGCGTTGGCCGTGAGCAGCGTTTCGACCACTACCGTCGCTTCGCGCTGAGCGAGTAAGGGGGCTGGGGCCTGGTGTGGGGCTGGTCTGGGCCTGGTTTGGGGCTGGTGTGGGCCTTCAGCCCCCACCCCAACCTCAGAAAGCAAGAAAGTGACTGAGTTTATGACACTTTTGGGCAATTTTTCACGCCTGAAGTGTCATAAACGCAGTCACTTTCTTCGCCGGAAATCCTGCAAACCGCCGACGGAGGGATGGGCAGGAACCGCGAAGCGAAGCTCAGCCGGCCAACAGAGCTAGCATGCGGACTTTTACTTAACGTCCAACAGGTCGATGACGAAGACCAGGGTCTTACCAGACAGGAAGTGTCCTGCACCAGCCGGGCCGTAAGCTTTCTCCGGCGGGCAAATCAGCTCGCGACGACCGCCGACCTTCATGCCCGGAATGCCTTCCTGCCAACCGGCAATCAGGCCGTTCAGCGGGAACTCGATGGACTGGCCACGGTTCCAGGAAGAGTCGAACTCTTCACCGGTTTCGTAGTCAACACCCACGTAGTGGACCTCGACACGAGCACCCGGGGTGGCCTCCTTGCCGTCACCGACAGTGAGGTCGTTGATGACGAGTTCCGTCGGAGCCGGACCGGACTTAGCAGTGAGTTCTGGCTTGGACAAGACAATCTCCTATCACAGTTGGCTTTTTCACAGTTGGTATTCAGCCCAACGTAAATGGACCCAACTTAAATGGGGTTTCTTAGAATTCTAGGAAAAATAAAAGGCGCGTACCAACCTTTCGAAGGCTAGTACGCGCCTTTTCGCGTTTTCAACGCTGGACTTTTCTATGCTGAGTTACCTGCGAGAAACTCCTACGCGGTAATCGCTAGAAAATCCTTAGCGCTGGTCGCGCGGAACGAAGTCACGCTCGGTCTCGCCGGTGTAAATCTGGCGAGGACGGTTGATCTTCGATGCCGGGTCAGTGACCTGCTCGTTGAACTGAGCGATCCAGCCCGGGAGGCGGCCGATGGCGAACAGGACGGTGAAGAAGTCCGTCGGGAAGCCCATGGCGCGGTAAATCAGACCGGTGTAGAAGTCAACGTTCGGGTAGAGCTTGCGGGAGACGAAGTAGTCATCAGCCAGTGCAATCTCTTCCAGCTTCATAGCCAGATCCAGCAGCTCGTCGCCGCCGAGGTGCTGGAGCACCTCGTGGGCGGTCTTCTTAGCGATAGCTGCACGCGGGTCGTAGGACTTGTAGACGCGGTGACCGAAGCCCATCAGGCGGACGCCCGGCTCCTTGTTCTTCACGCGGTTCATGAACTCGGTTGCGTCGCCACCGTGGTTCTGCTGGATGTCCTCAAGCATCTCCAGAACAGCCTGGTTAGCGCCACCGTGCAGCGGGCCAGACAGAGCGTTGATACCAGCAGCGATGGAGACGAACATGGAAGCGCCGGAGGAAGCGACCATGCGGACGGTGGAGGTGGAGCAGTTCTGCTCGTGGTCAGCGTGCAGGATGAGCAGCTTATCCAGAGCGTCAACCACTACCGGATCAACCTCGTAGTCAGCGGTCGGGTAACCGAACATCATGCGCAGGAAGTTCTCGCGAGCGTTCAGGTTGTTGTCCGGGTACATGTACGGCTCACCCTTGGATGCGCGGTAAGCGTATGCAGCCAGCATCGGGACCTTAGCCATCAGGCGAACCGCAGCCAGGTTGCGCTGCTCTTCGTTCAGCGGATCCAGCTCGTCCTGGTAGTAGGAAGCCAGAATGTTGACCGAGGAAGCCAGGGTCTGCATCGGGTGTGCGCCACGCGGGAAGATGCTGAATGCGCGACGGAAGTCCTCGTCCAGCAGGGTGTGGTGACGAATGTCGTGGTTGAACTGCGCAAGCTCTTCCTCAGACGGAAGGTGGCCGTGAATCAGCAGGTAGGAAACCTCGTTGAAGGTAGCCTTCTCAGCCAGCTGCTCAATCGGGTAACCGCGGTAGCGCAGGATGCCGTTACCGCCGTCGATGTAAGTGATCTTGGACTCGGTAGAACCGGTGGCGGTGTAGCCCGGGTCGAAGGTGGTCAGTCCAGTTTCCTGGAGCATCTTGCCCAGTGCGATACCGTCGTTACCCTCGGTTGCCTTGACGATGTCCATCTCGAACTCGCCGCCCGGGTAGTGGAGTACAGCCTTGCCGTCTTTAGTAGCCACAACTTCCCTTTCACAGAAAAATTCTTCTTAACGACTCCAGAGTGCGGGGGAAGCAGGCACAGCGGAAAACAGCATGCTGCCTCCCAACTCCACGCCACCCCTTCGGGGTCGCATTGTTTTCAATGATTCAATTATGCGCGACATTTGCGTTCCATTGCATCTTGCCCAGTGAAAAAAGTTTGCTTAGTTCACATCGACCGTGTCGTAACCATAAAGAGCCGACACCTGCAGTGGATTAGAACACACAATATCAAAGAGTGTGAGCAGTGCAACACCCTCTACCCCATTCGGGCAGCCTGGGCTTACCCAATCTTGACCCCTCTTTACCCCGAAATGCAAATGGAAAAACGGGTTTATTACGTTGTCACTGCTCATTTACTAACCAGGAGGCCAGGAGCACATTCAACAGCCAATGTCTTTAAAAGTTCAAAAGCCATCGAGCCGACGCCCGAAAACACATCGACTAAATCCACAATAATTCACCCCTCGCCGCCCGCCCGAGGCTCCACACCGCCAAGTTTTCAGCGCCAACAAAACTGGAAAAAATTCTTCGCAAACTTTGCAAATACGCCAATCCACCCTGTTTTGTTATGCAAAGTACGGAAGCGGGGGCAATTGAACCCCACCCTTTTGCTATAAGTACCCCCGATTACCGCTAGAGTTTGAAGACAACGGCTGTATATCAAGCTTCACTTTGAATGCACTTTGAAAGGTTGCGCCTCATATGAGCGATCAATTCCCAGTCCTCCCTGAAGAGTTCCAGCCCGGCGACGGCCGCTTTGGCTGCGGCCCGTCGAAGGTTCGCCCGGCGCAGATTCAGGCAATCGTTGACGGCGGTACCTCTATCATGGGTACCTCCCACCGTCAGCCGGCAGTGAAGAACGTTGTTGGTGAGGTTCGCGAGGGTCTGGCTGAGCTCTTCCAGCTTCCGGAAGGCTACGAGATTGTCCTGTCCCTCGGCGGCGCAACCGCTTTCTGGGATGCTGCCACCTTTGGGCTCATCGAGAAGAAGTCCGCTCACCTGACTTACGGTGAGTTCTCCTCCAAGTTTGCCAAGGCCTCCAAGATGGCTCCGTGGCTCGACGCTCCGCAGATCATCGAAGCAGAGCCGGGTTCCGCACCTGAGGTTGTCGCTGGCGAAGAGGGCGTTGACCTTATTGGTTGGGCTCACAACGAGACCTCCACCGGCACCATGGTTCCGGTCACCCGCCCGGCAGGCTCCGAGGGCCAGCTCGTGGCTATCGATGCCACCTCCGGTGCCGGCGGCCTCCCGGTCGACATGTCCCAGGCTGACGTCTACTACTTCTCCCCGCAGAAGTGCTTCGCTTCTGACGGCGGCATCTGGTTGGCTGCAATGTCCCCGGCTGCCATCGATCGTATTGAGAAGATCAATTCTTCCGACCGCTTCATCCCGGCTTTCCTGAACCTGCAGACTGCCGTTGATAACTCCCGCAAGAACCAGACCTACAACACCCCGGCCGTCGGTACTTTGCTGATGCTGGCTGATCAGGTCAAGTGGATGAACGCCAACGGTGGCCTCGATGGCATGGTTGCCCGCACCACCGAGTCCTCCTCCCACCTCTACAACTGGGCTGAGAACCGCGCGGAGGCAACTCCGTTCGTCACCGATGCTGCAAAGCGCTCGCTGGTCGTCGGCACCATCGACTTCGAGGACAACATCGACGCCGCACAGATCGCCAAGGTTCTGCGCGCCAACGGCATCCTCGACATCGAGCCGTACCGCAAGCTGGGCCGCAACCAGCTGCGCATCGGTATGTTCCCGGCCATCGACCCGGAGGACATCCGTCGTCTGACTGGCGCTATCGACTGGGTTCTGGACAACGGCTACGCTGCAAAGTAACAGCCAAATACCGGCCTCAGCCGCATAACTCCCGCGCCACGCGCAAGGGCATTGCCCCATTTGTCCGTGACGCGGGAGTTTTGTCGTTTACCATGATTAGTGAGCATTACTTATAACGTCGACCAACAAGGAGGTTCTCGCATGAGGGAGCTGAAGCCCGTTCTGGACGGCGATGTGACCGATTCACTGATTCTCGTTCCCGCCGATATCACCGAGCAGGAACGGCAGGAGGGACTTCGCTTCACGCTGCCTCTCGACGAGAACCTGCGCACTTTCCTGGTCGAGCACTTCGAGCTCGCCGATGCCACTGGTTCCCCTGCTGTAGCTGATTCCGCATCGCTTGCCGACGGATCCAGCGCCGCCACCGCCACTGCCAGCGGTAGCTCTGGGGAGAGTGCTACCGCAGAGAGGGGCTCCACCGACGGAAGTTCCACTAGTGGCAGCACAGCGGAAGCCACCACCGCAAGCGGCGACGCGGCCGAAGGCAGCGAGGCGGCCGGCAACTCCGCTACGGCAGGCGGGGCACCGAAGAAGACTCCAACGGCGCCGAAGCCAGTTCTGGAAGAGCCTCGCGTAGTTTTGTCGCCGCGCGAAATTCAGGACCGCATTCGCAGCGGTCAGACGGTGGAGGAGCTCATTGAGTACAGCGGCATGCAGCCGCGCAAGATTGAGTCCTTCGCCTACCCGGTGCTTGCGGAGCGCGCACGTATTGCGGAGCTCGGCAAGCAGTCGAAGCCACGTCGCATTGATGGCCCGGCCAAGTTGTCCCTGTGGGAGATTCTCGCCACCGCTTTTGCCGCTCGTGGCCAGGAACTCGCCGATGCCTCGTGGGATGCCTACCGCGACCCGAGTGGACAGTGGATTGTGACGGTTACTTGGAATGTCGGCCACACCACCAACGTAGCTGAGTGGAGTTACCAGGCGGAGGGACTTTCCGCACTCACCATTGCTCGCAATGAGCTGGCAGCAGAGCTGATTGACCCCGACTTTGCCCGCCGCAACCGAGACTTGGCTCCGCAGGCCAATCGAGCTGCCGATACCGCTGACACCTCTGAGATGCCAGCCGCATGGCAGTCTCCGGCGGAGCCGCAGCGAGGCCACGGGGAGCAGGACGTTCCGTCGCAAAGCGACGTCGACGACGATGTTGACGAGGCGGAGTTCTTGCAGCACCCGGACGCGGAGCAGCCGAAGCGCAAGAAAAAGACTGTCATGCCGTCGTGGGAGGATGTGCTTCTCGGCGTACGTCCGAACGGCCCGAAGAAGTAGGAGTTTCCCTCGACAATGAGCTCCATGACCAGTGGCAACGCTTCTGATTTCGAATTCTCCGCGATTCGCCGCGGTGTAGTCACGATTTGGTTTATCAGCACCAATGACCCTGCTGCGACCCTGGAGACAGGTGTTCAGCACGACCGCGGTTTCGGGCGTCGTTTCCTAGCTCTCTATGACTCAACGCTGCCGGTAACACCGATTGGTGATTTCCCGCTCAACCGCTCGGCGGAAACCGGTGACGGTGAATACTACATCGGTGGCTTTGAGGGCGTTGCCGTACTGCAGACGGTTCTCGATGATGTCTCGCAGCTGTCCAAGCTGTCGCCTCGTCTACGGCAGGAGATTGCCGCCACGGACGTCTACGCGAGTGTGTCGAATAAATCCACGGGCTTCGGTGCCTTTGCGCATTGGCACGATGGTGAGCTCAAGCGCGCTTTCTCCGCTACTCGCTACCGCACACTGGAAGACATCGGTCTTCCCTGCCCCGCAGAGGGCAGTTTCTGGGCGGGCAAGCACCGCCCGCTGCCCGACGCTTTCGAAGATACGGGTTCACGTCCACGCGAGGGGGTCGGTTTGCCGTTCGTTCCGGCAGAGCTTGCCGACGCCGTCATCACCGACTGGCTCGGATTCGACCCGCATTCGCCCGCTACCGATATCCCTGTTAGTGGTTTTGCGGTGGATGGCCGTCGTGCGGCTCCCGGAGCTTCGTATTCGACGTCTCGTAGTCCACGCGGGCTAATGGGTGAGCCGGGTTCGTCCGAGTCTGGCGCAGAGCTTGACCGCGCCTACGACGACTACGAAGTTCACAACGCAGAGCCGAACCGAGACTTTCTGGAGGAGCTCAGTCGCTTTGGGGCTAAGGCCAAGAACTTCGCTGGCCGCACCTGGCGGCGGGCGCGAGGCAAGTTCGGGAAATAGTTTCTACCGTCCGGCGCGCTGTGACTGAACGCGCAGTCGCTCGTAGAACGCGATCGCTGCGGAGGTAGCCACATTCAGGCTGTCAGTTCCCGGTGACATGGGAATGCGAGCACGCACATCGGTGGCTGCCATCGCGTGCTCGGTAAGCCCCTGTCCCTCAGCGCCAACGAGAATCGCGACCTTGTCCGTGTCCATGGCATCCCACAGGTCCACCGTGCCCGCAGGGGTCATGGACACCACGCGGAAGCCCTGCTCTTTGAGCTGGTCCAGGCTTCGCTGCCAGGTGGTCGTAGTACCGGGCAGAGTCGCAAATGGGACTGTCAGCACATGCCCCATGGAAACGCGCACACTGCGGCGATACAGCGGATCGGCGCAGGCCGCGCCGAAGACGACCCCATCCACGCCCATGCCCGCCGCGTTACGGAACAGGGCTCCGATGTTCTCGTGGTCACCGACTCCCTCCATCACGGCCAAGGTGGTGGCTCCGCTCAGAACTTGGTCCACCGATAGCTCCGGCGCGCGGTCAGCGGTGGCCAGCAGGCCGCGGTGAAGATCAAATCCGGCCGCTGCGGCCAGAACCTCGCGGTCGAGTTCAAACCAGGGCACCGTTTCCGCAATAGCGGCCTCGCTCGCGGTCAGTCCGTCGGCAAGCGATGCGAGCTTCTGGCGAGTACCAAAGACTGCGCGGAGCGGAAAGCGTGAGCGCACTAACCGCGGCACAATGAGCGTGCCTTCGGCGATGACCAGCCCCTTCCCACCGGGCAAATCGGGGCGGGAATCGGACTTGTTGAGGTTGCGGATGTCATCGAGACGGCTGTCGGCGGGATCGTCGACGACGATGGGCGCAAAGCGTTCGAGGAATGTGGTGGTACTCATGGAAACTCTTTAGCCGCCCAGCAGAGCGGTGAACGGATCGGCGGCGAAGTAGATGATGAACAGGCCGGAGACAATCCACATCAGCGGATGTACGGACTTGGCACGACCCGAGAAGATAGCCATCGCAGCAAAGGTGATGAAACCGATGCCGATACCATTTGCAATCGAGTAGGTAAACGGCATGGTGACAATAGTCAAAAATGCCGGCAGTGCGATGTCGAAACGGGTGAAATCAATCTCGGTGATCTGCCCGATCATCATGGCACCGACGATGACCAGCACTGGCGCGGCAGCCTCGATGGGCACGATTTCATAGAGCGGGGTGAAAAACATCGCTGCCAGAAAGAGGATGCCGGTGACAATGTTGGCAAGGCCAGTGCGTGCACCATCGGCGATGCCCGCTGCGGAATCCACAAAGACGGTGTTCGACGAGGAGCTGACTGCACCACCGACAATGGCACCGGTGCCTTCGACAACCAGTGCGCGCTTCATGTCCGGCAGCACACCGTCTTCATCGACAAGTGCGGCCTGCTTGCCCAGACCAGTCATCGTGCCCATGGCATCGAAGAAGTTCGCCAGGACCAAGGTAAACAGCAGCATGGTGGCGCTGAGGGCACCGACGCGGGCAAAGGATCCGAAAAGATCCACAGCTCCAACGAGGGACAAGTCCGGCATGCCGCCTACGCGGTCCGGCAGAGTCGGTACCGCGAGATTCCAACCGGTCGGCACTGGCTTGCCATCAGCGAAGGAGGGGCCCGCATCCGTCAAGGCCTCGACTGCGAGCGCAATGATGGTATTCAGCACGATGCCGATGAACAGGCCACCTGGAATATTGCGGACAACCATGATGCCGCAGATAATCAGCCCGAGGACGAACACGGCGGTCGGCCACGAGGCAATCTGACCATTGATGCCGAGCTGCACCGGGACAGTCGTGTCAGCGGCATCGGGAATACGGCGAACCAGGCCACCGTCGACCAGACCAATCATGGCAATGAATAGGCCGATACCCACACTCATCGCGGCCTTCATATCGGACGGAATCGCGTGGAAGACAGCTGTGCGGAATCCGGTCAGCGCCAGCAGCACGATAATCACGCCGTCCAGCACGACCAGGCCCATCGCTTCTTCCCAGGCCAGCCCCTCGTTAGCAACGAATGTCACGGCAACCAGGGTGTTGATGCCCAGGCCCGTCGCAATGCCGAAGGGGTACTTGGCAAAGAGACCAAAAGTAATGGTCATGACACCCGCGGCGAGCGCGGTGACAGCAGCGACCTGTGGTATCCCCAGGCTATTGCCGTTGACATCCTCGATATTGCCGAGGATCAGCGGGTTGAGCAGAATGATGTAGGCCATCGCGAAGAAGGTCACTACGCCACCGCGAATCTCGGTCACGGTCGTCGAACCGCGCTCCGTGATGTGAAAATAGCGGTCCACTGCCGAAAGATGGCTCCCCTTCCGTGCAGGCTTGGAGTCCTTCGCCTCATCTGAGGATGTTGCAGAGGTGGACGTACCTTTGTCCATTTTTTATGCCTCTCTAGAGTCTCTTTACTATCCGTGTCACGTGTTTATCCGTGTCAGAGCGGAATTTTTGTGCCGAAAACCGTAACGGTGCAGTCTCTGGGGCCACGGTGGCGTCGAAACTGCACCTTCTTCGTCATCGCGTTTGCCTAGGTGGAAAGCTACAGGTGGGAATCCTGGTAGGGTTCCGCCACCGGTGCACCCTGCCCCGTTACTTCCGGGATAGCTGAGTGAGCACCGCAGCCGTGGTCAAAGCTTACGGCCGTGGCATCGAATGTCCATTCGTTAACGCACACGCCCCAGTTCTTACCGAGCGGCCCGGTCAGCGGGACCATAAAGGCGCAGGTTCGGCAACGGTGCAATGCTTCCCGAGCAAAGTCACTCTCGGGGCCGGTATCGCCCTCTTCCCAACGCTGCTCGGTGTCTTCCACACCACGCGCCGACAAGGTGCGGGTCTGCAAGTCATCGCCGTCGAGTCGCTCATCTCCCACTGCAGCCGGCAACAAATCGCGTGGACCGAGGTCACCGGGGCGCAGCCGCTCCTCGTAGGGCACCCATTCAGGCGCCTGCAGCGCGGTTTCGCCAGGGACAAGAGCCACTTCACTGACCGTCGCCTGTTGAGTGCCCGGCGCGCACGCGACCACCACATGCCACTCCCAGCCCCTGTATCCGGGCAGGTCAGCCGCAAAACGATGCACCGCAACGCCCTCGCCTACGACACTTACACCGGTGTGCGCGCCGGCAGGCCCCTCCCCGAGCTCTTCAATCGCGGTACGGGCAGTGTCGACCGCCTGGTGATTCATCACCTTCCCCCGTCGGCGGCTGTTTCGGGAACGTCGTCGATTTTCAGTCACGTTTCCTATCCTAGAGTGAAGCTATGGACAGATTCCCGTCGGGCGATGCAAAACTCGCCCGCCCTTTCCACTCATCACGCTTTACGACGGTCCGAGCTGCCATCCTCTCCGTGGCAACTGCCGCCCTATTGGCCGGCTGTGCGGCTGAAACTGGTTCAGGTGGCGATCCCTCAGGCGAGGCCCCTTCTAGTGGAGCTAGTGCGGACTCGAACTCCGGCACCGCCCCAAGGTCGACTTCGGCATCGGTTAATCCCTCCGAGCTGGTCGGTGCCGATAAGGTGCCGGGGCTCGGTGACGTTCCGACACTGAAACTGGCCATCGAGCAGTCCTATCCTGTCTTGGCTCCACCACTTCCCACGGAGAAGAATGTCGCTGCGCCTTTTGTCCAGGGCCTTGAGTTCGAACCCGATGGTTCTTTGTTGATGGGCACCGGCCTCTACGGTGAGTCCCAGATTTACCGATTACCGCAGTGGCTCGACAACTCTGCAGCCGAGCCGACCAACGTGGAAGATTTACAGCCTGAACTCTTCGGCGAGGGGATTACCCGTCATGGAGATACCGTGTGGCAGCTGACGTGGAAGGAAGGACGCGCCATTGAACGCGACGCGGCTACTCTCAAGCAGCGTCGCGAGGTTCCCTTCGACACCGAGGGCTGGGGCGCGTGCTCCTTCGATGACACCATCGTGACCTCCGACGGCAGTGGCACCCTCACTTTCCGCGCCCCCGATGACCTCTCTTCCCAGCGTCAACTGGCGGTCACTGCAGCAGGTACAGAGACAACGTGGCTCAACGAACTCGAGTGCGTCACTGTCAACGGCGACGCAGCTCTGGACGAAGTGCCGGACGAAGTACCAGCGGACACGAGCGATTCAAACAACCAGAGCAACGCGGACGGACCAAACTCCCCGCAATCGCACCGCGAGATTTGGGCCAACGTCTGGCAGAGTCCATTCATCTACCGCATCAACCCGGAAGACGGAAAGGTCACAGGCATCGTCGATGCCACCGAACTCTTCCGCGACTTGTACGCGCAGCTCTCCCCAGCAGAGCAAAACAGTATTGATGTGCTCAACGGCATTGCTCTAATGCCGGATTCTTCCTCTACCTCCCCCAATGGCCCCCGCCAGTTCCTGCTCACAGGGAAGAAATGGCCCACGGCCTACCGTGTTACCGTGAGTGAATAGCAGTATCTGGCCCGAAAACGGCTAGTGTGACTGAACGTAGCTTCAATTCCGTTACGAATGTCGGGAAGTGAGAGTTGATGGGATCGAGTAGGCGCCGCTGGCAACAGAATAGTAAGGCGTTCATGGTTGTCGGCGCTATTGTCGTGGTGGGTCTTGTCGTCACCGGCATTGTCCTTGCTGTCAATAAGTGGACCAACCAGGCAATCGACGACCCGCACGCGCTGTCCATCGAGGTCATTCAGGACGGCGAAACCACAGACGTTCTTCCCTACCGCGTCTGCGACCTCTTTGAGAAGAATGCCTGCACCACGACTGAGGCCAACGCCGCCAAGATTTCTCTGGGCGAGCAGGAGACAGCTGAGGTTAACGTCGGCTCCACTGTTGGCTCTAACTCTTGGACTCTGCAGCGTTTCTTCTCCGACGATGCGGTCAACTCCACCTCTCGCAAGGATCCGGGCGAAGCCACGACCGAGACCATCGCCGGCTCCGCAGCTGTTGCCGGAAAACGCACCCCACTCGGGGTCGTGGAGGTTTCCACCGCGCTCATCGGAAAGAACTCCGAGGGCGAAGAGACCACCTACGGAATTACTTGGTCGATCGTCAACGAACCGTCGTAAAGCACAGCAAAACGCCCGCTCACTGAGGTTATCCACCTTCGTGAGCGGGCGTTTTTCACATCTTCTACCGACTTACGAGTCCAGCTCGCGCGCGACCGCACGCAGGACTTCAGCCATCTGGTGGCCGTCCTTACGCTCCGGGTAACGCCCGGCGCGCAGGTCACGCTGCACCGTCGACTCCAGCATGGAAATCATGTCCGAAATCATGCCGTTGAGATCGCTGGGGCTGTGCTTCTTTGCTTGACGACGGGCTCCTGCGCCCCCACCTGCCCCGCCACGGCGGTGACGGGCACCGCGCGGTCCCTCGTCGAGCACCTTGATCCGGAGAGCCTGCGGGCCTGGGCGGCCGTCAGCGTAGTCGTACTCCAGGCGCTGACCAGTTACGAGTTCTTCCACACCTTTCGGCAGCACGTTCTTGCCGATGTAGACATCTTCACCGTCCGGATTCGAAACGAAGCCAAAACCGCGATCCTTGTCGTACCACCTGACCTTACCGATGGGCACTTTCCACCTAACCTTCCCGTGCCCTGTGACTGGGGGCACTCAACCTCGTTCCCCTTGTGCAGCGGTGACTGCCCTTCAGGGTCTTCGGATCGGAGATGCAATTCTTCCGCATTTGCCACCGTCCTCGCACGCACAAACGGCCAGAGTTAGAGGCTCGCTCGGGGCGAGCTTGGCCAGACAGGACCGCGAGGATATGCCAGGCCGGGTGCTGTCTTAATGGTGTTCCTTTAATTAAGGTGCGACCAAAACAGGACGCACTCCAACGGGGAACACATTATTTATTACTGCTTACTAGTGCGAAGTGGCGGCAGCGGTAGCGGCGTGCATGTGCACGTCACCTCCGATTACCTAAAGAACTCAATTATACCCATAGATGGGGACATAAAGGGAAGACGGATCTGCGTGAAGCGAACACTCTCGCGGATTGACGCACCGAGACGGCAACTAACTGCCAGCGTTGGTTCTTTATGGCTATCTCTTATGGCCATCCTTCTCAGTGCATGCGGCGCGCCAAAACCGGAAAAATAACAAGACGATAACGTGAGCTTTATCACATTTTGAAGTTTTAACTTACACAACACCAATAACAGTCACGTCTCTTACCTGCAGTTTCACCTACTTTTATGCATATTTCCCACCTGCGCTCAAAATTAAGAATCCGGCGATTCGCGTGACTATTTCGTTATCAACCGCTACGGTGTGCAATCGACGCGTTTAACGGACGAAGTCGCATAGATCGCCTTCATCTCACTCCAGTGCGATGACATCGGCCCGTTATCAATAACGTGAAGAACTTTCCATAAGAGTGAGATGGGGTTGCATTAGCCCCACTGGCGCCACAAAGAAAATCGACGAAAAGGAAATTTTCATATGGCTCGCCACGCAGCTAAGACCAACACCTTCGCTTCCACTTCGGCAAAGGTTGCACTGACCGGCGCAATCCTCGGTGCCGGTGCCGCTATCTTCGCACCGACCGCTTCTGCAGCTCCGGACTCCGACTGGGACCGCCTGGCACAGTGTGAGTCCGGCGGCAACTGGCACATCAACACCGGAAACGGCTACTACGGCGGTCTGCAGTTCTCCGCAAGCACCTGGAACGCTTTCGGTGGTAACGAGTTCGCTTCGACCGCTGATCAGGCTTCCCGCGAGCAGCAGATTTACGTTGCTGAGAAGGTCCTGGCTCAGCAGGGTTGGGGCGCATGGCCGGCTTGCTCCGCAAGCCTGGGTCTCTCCTCCGGCCCGACCGATCGTCCGCACCCGAGCCAGGGCTCCGCTCCTGTTCGCGCACAGGCCGCTCCGGCAGCTGCTGCTTCCGACTCCAAGACTGACCTGGTCCAGCAGTTCGCTGACCGCCTGTCCAACGTCGACAGCCTGTCCGACGCTCAGGCACTCATCGCTGAGTTCCGTGCACTGACCGGCGAGGTTGAGCTCCCGCAGGAACTGGTCGCAGCCATTCCGTTCGACCTGTCGAAGCTGCAGGGTCTGATTTAAGACTTTCGAGCTAGCCAGCTCATCACAGTAGCCCCGAGGGTAATCCCCCTCGGGGCTACTTTTTGCCTTCCGCAGGTTGGCGGTGCCGACCCAACGCGAGATAGTGGGGTTAAGTGACAAAAAGTGTGTCCGCTCGGTGTGTCGCCGGGTGGGCCCTTTTTATCTCATGGGCCCTTTCCGG
>NZ_JASPJT010000009.1:0-140026 GCF_030232425.1 Corynebacterium sp. MSK019
ATCCGGAAAGGGCCCATGAGATAAAAAGGGCCCACCCGGCGACACACCGAGCGGACACACTTTTTGTCACTTAACCCGCAAGAACGCCGAGTTACTGACTGCGTTTATGTCAAAAATGGCCTGAAAAATGGCTTGAAAGTGTCATAAACTCGCACAGTTTCACATTTGCAGCCCGTCTTTCTGAAGTTGTCAGGTTTGCTGCTTAACCAAAAACGCCCGACCGCCTGCGCATCTACTGCACAGAACGATCGGGCGTGAAAAGGCTTTTGGTTATATAACCGCCTATTTACTTCTTACGAGCCTGACCCGGCTTCGGAGCTGGCTTGGACGGCTTGGAAGAGATCTTCTTAGCGTCCTCAGCGTTCTTCTTCTCGGTCTTGACCTCGTCGACCTTGATCTGAGCCTGCTTGGAAGCCTCAGCAGCCTTCTCCTCAGTAGTCTTCTTGGCTTCAGCAGCCTTGTCCTTGGCCTCGTCGGCCTTGTCAGCTGCCTTGCCCTTTACCTCTTCAGCCTTTTCCTTAGCCTCGGAAGCCTTCTCCTCAACGGTCTCCTTGACCTCGGAGGCCTTTTCTTCGACCTTGTGCTTAACTTCCTGGGCCTTCTGCTGGTACGGAGCCGGGTCGACCGGGAGCTTGTCGTCCTTGCGTAGCTTCCAGACGATGACGCCGACGATTGCTGCAACAACAGCGAAGACCAGGGAAGCGGTTGCAATGCGGCCGTTCTTGGCGCGCTGCTCTTCCTTACCGGTTACCTTGTCGATAGCCTTCTGGGTACGCACCTCGAGGTCCTTGCGAGCCTTCTTGGCCTTCTTTTCCGCCTTCTTAGCTTCGCAGCGAGCCTTGCAACGGGTCTTCTTGCCCTTGCGCTTCGCGTCCTTCTCGGCCTGCTTCGCGGCCTTCCTAGCCTGCTTCTTGGTCTCCTTGGACTTCTTCTCAACCTTGCCGGTCAGTTCTTCAGCCTGCTCAGCGAGCTGATCGCGAGCGTCGGAAACCTTTTCCTTAACGTCTTCTGCCCAATCGGATGCCGCGTCCTTTGCGGCCTCGTTCTGTGCAGCTGCCACCTTCTTAGCCTCCTGCATCGTGTCGTAGAGCTCTGCAGCCTTCTTGTCCCGGTAATCCGAGTAGCTGTCGTAAGCGGACTTCAGTCCCTTGACAGCCAGCGAGATTGCGTTGGGGTTCATGACTCTCCTTAATTAGTGCATCGCCAACAGGCATCGCCTTTAATTTTCAATCAATGATTAATACTGCTGCAGCGCCAGTGCCTCTGAGACCAAGATGCTTCTAAGTCCAAGAGCTAGGGCCCAGTTAGGTCTAGCACCAAAATATTTGCAGCAGGCTCACATTCCAGCTTAGGCACTATTTGGCCTCCATGGGGGTCAACGAAGAACTCTTTTCCTTATCTTGGGAAAACATTTTCGCTGGTTTCTGCCACGGAGAAACTCACCAGTAGGAGCAATTGGCCACCAAGGTCGGTATCCTAAGGAACGTGACTATTAAGACTGCTACTGCAACTGTGCACACCAACCATGGCGATATCGTGATTGACCTGTTCGGCAACCACGCGCCGAACACTGTCGACAACTTCATCGGCCTGGCAGAGGGCACGAAGGAGTACAAGGGTCAGAACGCCTCTGGCACCGAGTCCGGCCCGTTCTACGATGAGGCCATCTTCCACCGCATCATCGCCGGATTCATGATTCAGGGTGGTGACCCGTTGGGCACCGGCACCGGCGGCCCGGGCTACATGTTCGACGATGAGATCCACCCGGAGCTCCAGTTTGATCGTCCGTACCTGCTCGCTATGGCAAACGCCGGCAAGCGTGGCGGTCGTGGCACCAACGGTTCCCAGTTCTTCATCACCGTGGTTCCGACCCCGCACCTCAATGGCGCTCACACCATCTTCGGTGAGGTCGCTGATGACGCCTCGAAGAAGGTTGTCGACGAGATCGCTCGTGTGGCCACCGATCACTGGGATCGCCCGCTGGAGCCGGTCGTGATTACCTCCATCGACATCGAGAAGTAATCCACTAGCTTCTACGCTATTTAACCCGTCCGGTTGTTCCGGGCGGGTTTTTTCATGCCCATTTTCGCTTTACGACAGCCCGTAGCTTCAATGTTGTGTTTAGGGGTAGCGGGGGTAGTAGCAAATTGGGTTGATTCTCCACATGTCCACAGCCCTGTGGACAAAATGCTCCACTGTTCACCTAGGTGAACACGGGCCAAGAAGCACGTTACGGGCCCCAATTTTCACAAATTACAAGAATCCACAGTTGTCCACAGACTTGTGCACATGTGTGGATAATTCCATTCTTGTAATTTACGAACCAGCGTTCGAAAGTGGTCGAACTCCGCAGAATATTGGAGTTACGCACAACTTGACTTGCAACTATGTTACTTGTTCACAGAGTTATCCACAGGCTGTGGATACTGTGGACACAGGGGATAGAACCAAAGTTGTCATGCTTTACGGTTTCTGTCACGTAACCCGTGAGAAATTTGGGACGAAATCTCTCCACAGTTATCCACAAATTACATGATTGTTACACAGGTTTCTGTGGATAACTTTTTGCGAGATCAGTAGGAGGGAAAACCTCATTCTCCGAAAAACGTGTGGGAAACGGGTGTATTGGCGGGGGTGTATTGACCTGGGTTTTTAGGTATGAAAAAGGCGCATCCAAAAGTGGATGCGCCTGAGGAGTGCGGTGTATTAGAGCTGACTAACGCCAACCCATAGTCATCAGCAGACCAACAATGAAAAGACCAAAGCCGATGACGTAGTTCCATGCGTTCAAAGTCACCATGAACGGAATATGCGGACCCGCGATGTAGTTGACCAGCAGCCAGCCCAAACCAATCAGCATGAACCCGAACATCAGCACCTTGTACCACACCGGTGTCTGAGTGCTGTTGATCTTGACCGGGGTACGGCTGACGGAGGAGCCACCGGATTGTGGTGAATTAGTGCTTTCAATCTTTGCCTTAGGCATAGCGCTTTAAACTCCTTAGGTTGTGGTCAGCAGGTTGCGATCAGCGCGGTATCTACACTCCCGCGATATATGCATAATTGTAAACTTTGCATCCGAACTTACCAGTGAAGTTCGCAGGCAGTAGAATTCCCAGTTATGCAGATTCTCGTCGTCGATAACTATGACAGCTTCGTATTCAATCTGGTCCAGTACATAGGCCAGCTCGGCGAAACGGTGACTGTCTGGCGCAATGATGATGCGCGTCTCCGCGATGTTGACGACGTCGTAAAGCAATTTGATGCAATCCTACTGTCGCCCGGTCCCGGTGAGCCGTCCAATGCTGGATGGACAGAGGACATTATTCGCGCGGTGAGCAGGCAGGACGATCCGACACCGGTGTTGGGTGTGTGCTTGGGTCATCAGGCGATTGGTGAGGTCTTTGGTGCGCAGGTCGTACGTGCCGACGAGCTCTTGCACGGCAAGACCTCCCCGGTCACTCATGACGGCACGGGTGTGCTGGCCGATGTGCCCAGTCCTTTTATTGCCACGCGCTACCACTCGTTGACGGTGAATCCGAAGACACTGCCGGAGGAACTCATTGCCACGGCATTCACCGATTCGGGAATGCTGATGGCGATGCGCCACCGCGACCTGCCGATTCACGGCGTGCAGTACCACCCGGAGTCGGTGCTCACCCAGTACGGGCACCGCATGCTGGTCAACTGGCTGCGCCTGGCCGGTGGCGAGTACTCCGAGGAACTCCTGGCGGAGTTGGAGGAACAGCAGGCCGTGTACCAGCGCGCCTTCTCAGATGTGCTGGCACACTAGCCGTTAGTTAGGCAGCAAATCCGGCAGCCTTAGGGGAGGTTCCGGCGCAGGCTCGTCCTCAGAACCCTCCGGAGCAACCCCAAGCCGGTAGACACGCAGGGTGACCTCGCCGTCCTTGTTCAGCTTAGACCCGGCCGACGGATTGGCCTTCTCCACGTGGTCGACCTTGGACAGATCCAGCGTGGTGACTTCCTCGGTGCGGATAGTTCCCTCGAATCCGGCATCGGCGAGTGCCTTCTCCGCATCACTGAGGGTCTGTCCTTCAACCCGTGGCATCTTAATTTGGTTACCACGCGAAACGTGCAGCTCAACCGTCGTACCGACAGTGAGCTCCGAGCCCTTCTGCGGAACCTCAATGACGGTTCCCTGCTTCTCAGCGGAGTCCACCTCTACCACTTCGACAACGAAACCAGCGGATTCGAGGGTCGTGCGGGCGGAATCCAAAGTCTGACCAGTGACATCCGGAACAGTCTTGGTCTCGATACCGGAGGAGACAGTCAAGGTTACGCGGGTTCCCTTCGATACCTGAGAACCGGCAGCTGGAGACTGCTCGATAACATTGCCGCGCGGAACGTCCTCATTCGGTTCCTCTTGTAGCTTTGGATTGACGACAAGCCCCGCCTCCTCGAGCAGGCGGCGAGCTTCCTCGGCCTGTTTGTCGCGCACATCCGGCACATTGGTCAACTCCGGGCCCGAAGATACGCGCAGCTTGATGCGAGATCCCTGCGGCAACCCCGATCCGACACCCGGTTCGGTGGCGATCACCGTGTCTCGGGGGACATCTGGGTTCGGCTCATCGACGCGGTTGACTACAAAACCAGCCTCCTCGAGAACCTGCGTTGCCTCATTGACATTTAGACCCTCGACCTGCGGAATGGCAACGGTCTCGACCTCGGTGGACGAGTTGAAGAGCTGGTAGGCGCCGTAGCCGACACCGCCGAGAGCGACCAGTGCAGCAGCCACTAGCGCGACAGTTTTTCCTGCGCCGCCCTTCTTTTTCTCAGGCTCGTCAGTGTTAGCGATCTGAGCAGGGGCTTCCGGCTGGGCAGCTGCTTTCTCCGGTTCCGGCGTCGGTGCAGGAGCAGGGACAGGGGCCGGAGTTGCCTGCTGTGCAGGGGTCACCCGAGTCTCAGCATCCGACGGAGCTGCCGGAAGGAATTCGGTGGTCTTCGCGTCGTCGTCATGCGCGCCGTGGTGCGCCAGCGCCAACGGATCCTCGCCGCGTGCAAGACGACGCAAATCCTGGGCGAAGTCCTCTGCGGTGTCGTAGCGCTCCATCGGATCCTTGGCCATCGCGGTCAACAGCACCGCGTCGAGGCCCTGAGCCGTGTTCGGGTCGGTGTTGAGCTTCCCCGAAGGGCGCGGCGGCTGATCCTGAACATGCTGGTAAGCGACAGAAAGAGGGGTTTCACCGGTGAATGGCGGGGCGCCCGTGACGGCCTCGAAAAGTACGCAACCGACAGCGTAAATATCAGAACGTGCATCGGCGGTCTTACCGCGCGCCTGCTCCGGCGAAAGGTACTGCGCGGTACCCAGCACGGCCGCAGTCTGCGTCATCGTGGTGGAATCACCGAGCGCGCGAGCGATGCCGAAGTCCATCACCTTCACCTTGCCGGTGTTGGTCAGCATGATGTTCGCCGGCTTGATGTCACGGTGAATGATGCCGGCATGGTGGGATGCCGTCAGTGCGTCACACACCGATGCCATTATCGACGCGGCTTTCTTCGGGTCGAGCCGCCCCTCACGACGAACAACGTCACGCAGCGTCTCACCCTGAATCAGCTCCATGACAATGAAAGGCACGCGCCCCATCGGGCTATCCGTCTCGCCGGTGTCATACACCGACACGATAGACGGGTGATTCAGTAGTGCTGAGTTTTTCGCTTCACGACGGAACCTTGCGAGGAAGTTCTCATCCCTGGCAAGGTCGGCCCTCATCATCTTGACCGCGACAGAGCGACCGAGAACAGTATCTTCAGCGCGGTAGACATCGGACATGCCGCCAACGCCAATGAGCTCGCCGAGCCGATAACGGCCGGAGAGGAGATCGTCATTGCCAGACATTGTTCGTCAGTCCCTTCGGAAGGATTTCCACCAAAACATCTTGTACCTGAATATTACTGTGCATCTGGAGTCCCCAAGGTATTACCGGAGTCATTTCCCAGGGGCAATTGAATACCGGGCAGAACGCCGCCACTGGAGTCGTTGCCATTGTCGTTGCCCGAATCCTGGGTCGGTTCGGACGTATCCGGAGCGGTCTCGCTGGTGTCCTGCTCAGTGGAGCTGTCAGAGGCACCGTCATTGTTGCCGCCGTAGTTTTCCCCAGAGTTGCCGCCGTCGTTATTTCCCCAGTTACCGGAATTGTCGCCCGACCAACCGTAACCAGAACCGTCGTTGGGGTCGGTGTTTTCCTCTGTGGTTTGCTGCTGTGACTGGTTCGGAATGTACTGCTCCAAGTTCGGAATGGTTGGTAGTGAACCGGTAGTCGACAGCGAATAGACGACTGCGATAGCACCGGCCAGCAACACTAGCAGCACCAACAGCACAATGCTGCCGCAGCCACAACCGCAGCCACTGCGCTTCTTTGCCGGCTTACGCTGTCGGGCGGGTTGCTGCGGTGGTCGCTGCGGTTGCTGCGGTGGCTGCGACACCGGCATGGGCGGTCGCGTCATGGCACCGAGTTCGGTGGTCGCCGGGTTGGCAGCGTTGGACTGGCGGTGCACCGTTGGGGTCACACCACGCGGCTGCGGTGGGCGGTGCCCCGCGCGCACTCGCAAAACAGCCTGTGCCAGCTCACGGCCATCGGCATAGCGACGCTGCGGATCCTTGCGCAGCATAATGCCAATAAGTTCGCGGATATGCGGATTGACCGTCGGCGCCAACGCAGGTGGTGCCTCGTTGATGTGTGCCACGGCAACCGCAACGGTGGAGTCGCCCTGGAAGGGCCGGGCGCCGGCCACCATTTCGTAGGCGACACAGCCAAGCGAGTAGATGTCTGTCGCCGGACTCACCTGTTTGCCCTGCGCCTGCTCCGGTGAGACATACTGCGCGGTGCCGACGACCATGCCGGTACGCGTCAGAGGCACCGCTTCAGCGGCTTTGGCAATGCCAAAGTCGGTAATCTTCACGGTGCCCTCCGGCGTCACCAGGAGGTTGCCTGGCTTAATGTCGCGGTGGACAAGGTTCGCAGCGTGAATTGCCGACAGGCCGTGTGCAGTCTGCTCCAGCACGTCGAGCATCAGGTGCTCTGGCAGGGTGCGACGTCGCTGCAGCACCTGCGACAGAGATTCGCCACGGATGTACTCCATGACGATGTAACACGCGCCGTGGCTGCCGATGTCGCCTTCCTCGTAGGTGACAATCTTCACCACGTTTGGGCTGTTGACGCTGCGCGCAGCGGCGGCTTCGTTCTGGAAACGCTGCCGGAACTCGTAGTTGTCCGAGTACTCCTGGTTCAGAAGTTTGATTGCAACCAGTTCGCCGCTGGTGGCGTCGTCGGCAAGCCAGACGGTGGACATGCCGCCACGGCCGAGCAGACGGCGAACGTGATATCGGTCGCCAACGATGTCTTGAACTTGGTGGGCATCCATGCTTATCGACCCGCCTGTTCGACCGCGTCAATGAGTGCACGGCCAATCGGGGCAGCAACGGAGGCGCCGGTAGCGCCCTGGCCTTGGCCGCCACCGTTTTCCACGACGACAGCCACGGCGACATCGGAGTCCGGCGCGAAGGCGATGTACCAGACGTGCGGTGCGTACTCGCCGCGGACGGCACCGTGTTCGGCGGTACCGGTCTTGGAGGCAATACGCGAACCGTTACCGCCCGAGTGCGACTCGGAGCCGCGCATCAGCTCAGTTACGGTCTCCGCGACCTCCGGCGAAATCGCCTCGCCGGCTTCAATCGGCTTAAAGGACTTGATTTCGGAGAGGTCGGCACCGCGCACCGATTTGATGATCTGGGGTTCCATGCGCACGCCGCCGTTGGCAATCGTGGCGGCGATGATGGCGTTGTCTAGCGGCGTGAAAGACACGTCGCGCTGACCAATGGAGGTCTGACCCAGCGAGGACTGATCCGGAATATCACCGACAGCGGAGGGCTGAATCGGCAGGCCCGCGTCGTCGTGGGTCTCACCGATGCCGAATCGCTTAGCGACGTCCTTGAGCGCATCGGCCCCGTACTGCATACCGAGCTCAGCGAATGCCGTATTACAGGACTGCGCGAAAGCCTGGCGGAGAGTTGTAGTAGCCCCACCACAGGTCGAGCCACCGTAGTTCTCCAACGTAGTGGTGGTATCCGGCAGCGTAATCTGCGGTGCGCCAGTGACCGAGGTGTCCGGGGAAGCGCCTTGCTCCAGTGCCGTGACCGTGGTCAACACCTTGAAAGTGGAACCCGGCGGCAGCGGACGCTGAGTGGCGTGGTTGAGCAGCGGTGCGCCCTCATTGTTATTGACGGACTGCCAGGTACTCTCGTCGCCGGCAGCGATGTCATTCGGGTTGAACGACGGTGTGGAGGCCATCGCGAGAATTTCACCCGTCGATGGGCGAATGGCGACGGCGGAGCCGACGTAGCCGCGTTCAGCGAGTTGTTGGTACGCAGTCCGCTGAGCGTTCGGCAACAGCGTCAGCTCCGTGGAGGCCCCAGAGGGTTCCTTGCCCGTGACCATGTCGAGGGCGCGGGAGGTAAACAGCGAAGGGTCGCTGCCGTTCAAGATCTCGTTCTGAGAGCGTTCGATACCGGCGGAGCCGTAGATGTCCGACAGGTATCCGACCACCGCGGCATATGCCTCCGGGTCGGTGTCGTAGCTGCGGTCATAGAAGCCGCTCTCGCCCTTGACCGAGTGGGCCAGAATGTCGCCGTCAGTGGTGATTTGGCCGCGAGGTTTGGACTTTTCCTCCAGGAACTGGCGGCTATTCAGCGGATTGTGGGCGTACTTATCCTGCTGGAAACCCTGGATGTAGGTCAGGTTCGCCAGTAGAAGAACGAAGAGTCCGAGAACGACAACAAAGATTTGGCGAATGGTCTTATTCATCTACTGGTTCACCTCCTGAGATGCGGTGGCATTGTCGTTGAGGCCCGAAGGGTTGCTTGGAATACCCCAGGGGCGGTTGGCCTCGTCAGAGACGCGCAGCACGATGGCCAACATGATGTAGCTGGCCAGCAGTGAGGAACCACCGGCTGACATGAACGGAGTAGTCAGACCGGTCAGCGGCATCAGCTTGGAAACACCGGCTGCAACCACGAACAGCTGAATGGCCATCGAGAATGCGACACCGGCCGCCAGCAGCTTGCCAAAGGAATCACGTACCGCCAAGCTCGCCGAAATACCGCGGGAAATCAGAATCGCGAACAGCAGGATGATGGCACTCAGACCGGTAAAACCTAGCTCTTCACCAAAGGCCGAGAGGATGAAGTCAGAGTGTGCCACCGGAATGTTCTGTGGGTAGCCCTGGCCCAGACCGGTGCCACCGATGCCACCCCAGCTCATGCCGAACAGACCCTGGGAGAGCTGATAGCCGCCCTCGTCGTAGGAGCCCAACGGATCCAGGAAATGCGTGACTCGCGCCTGAATCTTGTCCGAAACCATGTAGACACCGACAACGCCGACGGTCACCAGCACCATGCCGATGATCAGCCAGGAACCACGACCGGTGGCAGCGTAGAGCATTGCCAGCACAGTGCCGAAGAGCACCAGCGCCGGGCCAAAGTCATTCTGCAGAGCCATGATGACGGTAGCGATGCCCCAGATCAGCAGAATCGGACCCAGGTCGCGAACACGCGGGAAATCAATGCCCAGGAAACGCTTGCCCGCCACATTGAACAGCGAGCGCTTATTCACCAGCAGCTGAGCAAAGAAGATCAGCAGCATGACCTTGGCAAACTCACCCGGCTGCATGGAAAACGGGCCGATGGAAATCCAGATGCGGGCATCAGCATTAATCGACGACGGCCACACCAGCGGTAGCGCCAACAGAATCAAGCCGCCGAGACCCAGCAGATACGAGTACTGCGACAGCGAGTGATGGTTGCGCAGCAGGACAATCACGCCGATAAACAGTGCGACACTAAGTACGGTCCACATGATCTGGTTGCGCACCAACGAGGTGTCATTGGCCAGGTCGAGGCGGTGAATCATCACCAGCCCCAAGGCATTGAGCGTGGCTGCAACCGGCAGCATCACCTGATCGGCGTTGGGCGCCACAAAGGTCAGCGCGATATGCGCCACTGCAAAAATCACAAAGAATCCGCCAATGATGTAAAAGACATCTCCGGTCAGAGAGTTGCCCTGAGCCAGTTCCAGCGAAATTAGTGCCAAAAGCAACAATCCTGCCGACAGCAGCAGCAGGAGCATTTCCTTCATCCGAAGCTGTCGCTTCGTGGTAGTTTCACTCATTTTCGCACCTGCCTACAGTTGACTCCTGGCTTCGAGCCCAGCTTTTCATCCTTCTTGTCATCGTCGGAAACGGACAGACATACCGGCAGTGCCGACTCCGCCAAACGTCCAATCTGGTCGCTGACACCGTCGTAGGAATCAGCCGGCAGACCTTCCAGCGAATTGCGTGCCGCCGGTGAGAGATCTTCCGGCGTCATGATGTGGCAGTCGACCTTCTCCTTCGGCGTCCCAGCCGGAGGTAGTTGAACTTTATTGTCATCGGTCAAACAGATGAACTGATGTGGCTCTTGCAGATCGAAGCCCAGCAAACTACCGGGCACGCCGTGCATCAGCTGCACCTGCCCGTCGACCACCGCGAGATGGTACATCGACTCCTTCTTCTGCCAGCCCCAAATACCAAGGCCGACCAACCCGGCCACCAGCACCAGCACCACAGAAATAACTAGCCACTTGCCCTTGGAAGCTTTCTTCTCCGGCGCCGAAGTCACTGCAATTTCCTGCGACTTCCGCGGGCGGAGTGCCGCCGCGCGTCCCGCTGACGTATTGGGGCGGGGGAGTTCCTCCTCCGCACTCTGTAGGGCACCGGCCAGGGCGGGCTCGTAAGGCGTGCGTGCCGACGAATCGACAACATCGGCAACCACCACGGTGATGTTATCCGGACCACCGGACTTCAACGCGTAGTCAATGAGCTTGGTAGCGGCCTCGTCCGGAGTGCCCTCCGAGAGCACATCCTTGATGGTGTCCGCGGACACTGGATCGGATAGACCATCCGAGCACAGCAGGTAGCGATCGCCCTCGTGAACATCGCGATAAGACAAAGTAGGCTCCACCGGGCGACCGGTGAGAGCCTTCAAAATCAGTGAGCGCTGAGGGTGAATTGCCGCTTCTTCTTCGGTGAGATTGCCCTCATCCACCAGGGACTGCACATAGGTGTCATCCCGGGTAATGCGGATGAGCTCTCCGTCGCGCAGCAGATAGCCACGCGAGTCACCGACATGGCACATGCCCAGGCGGGTGCCGTCGAAAAGCAGAGCAGTCAGCGTAGTGCCCATGCCTTGCGTAGAGGGGTTCTGCTCAATTTCATCCGCAATGGAGTTATTGCCCTCCATGCAGGCGCTGCGCAGGGACTCGAGCAAATCGGGGCCGGGCTGATCATTGTCCAGCCGAGAGACGGCCGCAATCATCAGCTGAGATGCGATTTCTCCGGCGGCGTGGCCACCCATGCCGTCGGCAAGCGCGAGCAGACGCGAACCCGCATAGGCGGAGTCCTCGTTGTTCTGTCGGATGAGGCCGCGGTCAGAGCGGGCCGTGTAATTCAGAGCAAGACTCATGGTTGCAACCTCAAAGTTGTACGGCCAATACGAAATTCCATACCCGAAGCCAGGCGTTCCGGCTGTTCCACGCGCTGGCCATTGAGGAATGTGCCATTGCGGGAGTCCAGGTCTTCCAGGTACCAGATGCCGTCGCGGTTGATGACGCGAGCGTGCTGGCCCGAGGCGAAGTCATCGTTGAGGACGAAGGCATTCGACTCTGAACGGCCAATAGTGATGTCGCGTTGGTTGTTTAGGTTCATGCGCGAACCCGCCAGCGGCCCGGAGGTGACAAGGAGCTGATGTGGAGTCTGCGAGCGCTGGAAACGCTTGGCCGGAGCACTGCTGGCCTGCCGAAGTGGGCGCAGCGGAGCCGAGCCTGTTGTTTCTGTACGCAGGGTGCGAAGCGTCATCCAAATGAAAAACCACAGGACGACCAGCACGCCGATGCGCGAAAGCAGAAAAACGATAGCTTCCACGTCCGAGGAACCTCCTTATGTAGAGCTGGTGGGTCCGCAAACCGAACACACGGACGTAATTATTCCAGGAATGTGTCGGCAAACCTAGGGCAGTGGCATGTGAACCTGGTGAACCTCACTACTTAGCGGATCTGAATCAGCGAATCTGAACTTCGAGAACAGAATGTCCCAACGAGATTTCGTCGCCGTCGGCCAGCAGCCAGTTCTCAATGGGTTCGCCATTGACAATGGTGCCGTTGGTCGAATGCAAATCGACGAGCACAGCGTCCTGGCCGTCCCACGTGATCTCGGCATGCTGGCGGGAAACACCAGTATCCGGGAGACGGAAGTCGGAAGCGGTGCCGCGGCCGATGATGTTCGAACCATGGCGCACCTCAAATACGCGCGAGGAGCCGTCCTGCAACAGCAGGGTGACGGTCTTTTCCTGGGACTGGTCTTCGCCCACGGTCGCGCTGCTCAGCTCAGTTGCAGCCTCTGGGTCGACCGCGGGGATGGGGCGGGAAGCGGTGGGGAACTGCTCAGCTTCAGGCTGCGGGTGGTAGGCGGCAGAGGTCTCTGCAGCTTGGGGTTCATCATCGCTTTGCGACGGGGCTGCGTCAGTGTTGGCATCATCGGCACTGTCCTCGAATGGGGCGAACTCCGAGGTGCCCACGGTGTCCTCGGTGAAAGTGCTGGCCGTCTTCAACTGGCCGGTGTGGAGAGACTCCACTGCCTGCAGGTGGACGCTAATGGAACCGGTGAAGCCCCAGCCGTTGTTACGGCAGTAGCGTGTCATGCGGTCAGCCAACTGATTCGGCAGGTTGGGCTCGGACGCAGAAAGGTTCTTGTAGTCGGCAGCGCTGATGCCAATGCGGAAATCATTGGGTGCCAAGTACTGACCGTTGGCGTCCTGCATCAGGAAGTCTTCAATTTCCTGCTTCAGGCATTCTTCTAACTCATTCGGGACAACCTTGCCGCCGAACACGCGCGCAAAGCTGTTATCGAGCCCGCGCTGAAGCGAGCTATCGAGCTTGCGGATGCGTCCTAGGAAATCCATCTGACTAAAGAAATTCGCCTTCTCCCGCCAACCCGCGGCGGGTTACGTGAAAAAAATGTGCACAAAAATTATCGATACTTAAGCAACAGTATAGAGCCCTACACCTTCAGTTAAGGGCTAGGAACTACTGAGGTTTATCAAATAGTGACGACGGTTGTGGAGGAAGTTGCTATTGCTAAGTGCTGAAAAGTGATGGAAAACGTGCGCTGGCCTGGGGATTTGGTGGTGTATTAGCGCGGGGTGTTATAGTTCTATTCGTTCCCACGGGCGAGTGGCGGAATGGCAGACGCGCTGGCTTCAGGTGCCAGTGTCCTTTACGGACGTGGGGGTTCAAGTCCCCCTTCGCCCACAGCGAAGATCCTCGGAAGTGTAAAAGCTTCCGAGGATTTTTTGTTTGTGGGGTTGGGGTTTGGGGTGGGGCTTGGGTTGAAGCAGAGGCAGATGCTGAGCTGAGGTTGTTGGCTTGTCCTTTACCCCCCCCTTTAACCCTGTCCGGCACTTATGGCCAGGTTTCGGGGACTTATCGATGTATTCTCGACTTATCGATGCTTTTTCGGCACTTATGCGCACGCTGTGGGCCAGGCTCTTTCACTTGTCGATGCGCTATTCACTTGTGGACACGCTGTAGCGCATCGATAGGTGAATAGCGTGGCCATAAGTCGTCGGATGCGTGGGCCAGCGAGCATTGCAGCCAGCTCGCGAGAAGAAATGTAGAAATCTCAAAACTCATTTTGTATTGAAAGTAGAAGAAAACTTGAATAGTTTTGAGATGAGCATGAGGGCGGTCGGCCCCCATCTGCGACATTGGTATAGCGGTGTTCAGTCATGAATTTGGCTCACGGCCATATTTTAACGATTGTTTGGTACCTGTTTATATCGTGAAAAATCAACTCAAGAATGTGTAAGAAATATTAAGAGAGAGCTTGCATGGTGAGGAATCTTCTTCCGAGGAAAGCCTGTCAATTCATAGTCGGAATGTAGGCATGAAAATTATATTTAGAGCAATTCTGGTTACCGCAATTATTCTTGAAGCAGTTCTTTTCCTTCTTATGAATGTGGTATCTGGTTTGCCGGGTTGGGTATTCCTGTTACCACTTGCCGTGGTGGTTGCGGCTTTTCTCTTACTGTTTGGAGGTATGTGGCAAGACTATCTCAGAAATGGCAGGTCATGGGCTGCTTCGCTGTCCGAGACGTCAAAGAAATTTGGCGTACCTCGAAAAATACTAGCGTTACTCGTTTCGGAAGTTGGTTCGCTGCTAGCTGCTTTCACCTTTTTTAAGCCTCAGAGAAATGTCGACAGTGAAGTCAGATCCTTCACTGTACATAGAAACCTTCGAACTGTTGTTTTTATGATACTGGCGCTGAGCGTTGCAGAAATAAGCATAGTGCATTTTGCTATTTCTAATGCATTTTGGCGATATTTATTTCTGGTAATTAGTGTTTATGCCGTAGTTCTTTTATCTGGATTTTACGTAACTGTTCGGGACCATCCCCATCTAATAACACCGCAAGGACTCGTACTGCGAAATGGGCGAAGGCTTATTTGTGAAATTCCGTGGTCACACTTACGTCATGCGAGCTCCGTAACGGCAGGTGAAGGAGGGGACGTAGCAATTGACGAGCACGGCAATCTCAGGGTGCCTGTTTTGAGTGAAGTGAACGTCAGGTTAGAAGTCGATTCGCAGGTCGTGGCAGAAGATCTTTACAAGGGACCAATGATGGTTTCCTCGATTGAGATTTACTGCGACGACAAAGACACATTCCTGCGCGATCTCGCTGAGAAAAGGAATGCTCATTAAGTGCTTGGTAGCTTCCAGGGCTGGTAATCGACCCCGACCTATCGCCAAAACTTGGTCATCCCGCGCTTGTCCTCGATGTTGAACTCAATCATCTTGGCCAGCAGGTCCAGCGGCATGGACTCGGCTTTGCCATCTTTTGGCCAGGGGAAACGGACCATCATTTTGCCATAGGAGAGGCCGCGGTCATCGAACTCGTCGGAGAACTTCACAATGCCGTCGCGCTCTGGGGCGATGGACATGTGTTTCTTGGCGTAGGAAAAACCGATGATAAAAGTGCCATCGAGCGTGAACATCGGCTGATTCCAGGCAATGCGAACGCCGAGTTCCGGGTACTTTTCATGAACCCATTCCAACACCTCGAGAGCGACAGCGCGCTGCGTGTCATCATCTACCCGCGAGAGGTGATTGGCGAAGAACTCGGCGATGGTTTCATCGGTCATATGCTGAACAGCCATAGCCTGGATTTTACTGTGCCATCAACTAACACCCGAGCCATCAACTAACATAACTCCGAGTGGCTACAGATTTGAATACTCAGTTTGATCCCAAAAAGGCGTGGCCAGCGCTATGGACCGTGTTACTCGGCTTCTTCATGATCCTGGTCGACGCCACCATTGTCACCGTTGGTATCAACACCATCCAGCATGAACTGGGCGGTGAGCTCAACCAGGTCATGTGGGTGACCAGTGGTTATCTGCTGGCCTATGCCGTGCCGTTGCTCATTACTGGCAGGCTCGGTGACCTCTGGGGAGTCAAGCACACCTATGTAGCGGGCCTGGTTATCTTCGTGTTGGCGTCGCTGGCGTGTGGGTTGGCGCCGTCGTTAAGCATGCTGATCATTGCCCGCGTGGTGCAGGGACTGGGGGCCGCGCTGCTGACGCCGCAGACGATGGCGCTGATTACGCAGATGTTTCCGCCGGCGCATCGCGGTGCGGCGATGGGCCTGTGGGGTGCGGCGGCCGGAATTGCCTCGCTGACGGGGCCGCTGGCCGGTGGCGTGTTGATTGAGCTGCTGAGTTGGCGCTGGATTTTCCTCATTAATGTGCCGATTGGGCTGATCGGGCTCGTTTTTGCGTTCCGCTATCTGCCGACCTTTGAGACGCACCGCAACAAGATTGATTATCTCGGTGTTGTACTCAGCGCGATTGGTATGTTCCTGCTGGTCTTCGGCATTCAGGAGGGGGAGAGTGCCGGCTGGTCCGGTTGGATCTGGGCACTGATTGCCGGTGGCGTGGTGGTCCTGGCCCTGTTCACCCTGTGGGAGGCCAAGACCACGGCCGAACCGCTGATGCCGCTGTCCCTTTTTAAGGATCGCAACTTCACCATCTCCTCGCTGGCCATTGCCGTGATGGGCGCGCTGGTGGTCGCGGTCGGTTTCCCGATTATCCTCTTCGCCCAGAACGCCCGCGACCTATCGACCATCCAGGCCTCACTGCTGCTCGTGCCGCAGGCGCTCATCTCTGGTGTCATGGCGCCGTGGACTGGGCGAATGCTAGACCGGCTGAAGTTCCGTGAGTTCGCGCTGATTGGTTTTGGGTCCTCACTGGTGGGCATGCTCGGGTTCCACTACCTCATCCACGAGGACCTTTCCGTGCTGTGGCTGCTGCTGCCGGGCGCCGCATTCGGTGTGGCAAACGCGTTTATTTGGGGCACGCTGTCGACGGCTGCCACCCGCAACATCGACCCGTCCCTCGCCGGTGCCGCCTCCGGTGTGTACAACACCATCCGCCAGATTGGCAGTGTGCTGGGTAGCGCACTGATTGCCACCGTCATGGCCGCAGCGCTCAGCAGTAACCGTGGCGACTTCACCACCGCCATGAGTGACGCGATGTGGTTGCCGGTGGCACTGTCGGCCGTGGGTGTCGTGGCGGCGCTGGGGCTTAAGAATCCGAAGTAAAACGCTCCACCATGTAGTCCGCGATGCCGACCGGATCGGCCAGGAAATCCCTGGTTGCCCGTACCGCGAGGGTGTCTTCGAAGTGGGTGGTGTCGGCGTCGTCAAGCGAAATAATCGTTGCTTCTGGCGCGGCGAGCAGGATGGGGGAATGCGTCGCCATGATGATCTGTGCGCCGGCTTCCGCGAGCGCGCCGAGGCGGCCGAGGAGCTCCAGTTGGCGTAGGACCGACAGTCCCGCCTCGGGTTCGTCAAGGAAAACCAGTGATTCGGGACTGAAGCGGCGTTCGGCCAGCGTCATGATGGATTGGCCGTGGCTCATCTGGGTGAGGTCTGCCATTTCTCTGCCACCTGGTAGCTGCCCAAGCGACTCGTAATAGCGCGCGAGGTTCAGGTGCGCGTCGCCGCGAAAGAAAAACGTATCCGGGGGATTGCGCCTGGTCAGCGCCAGTGGGACCGGGGAGGTGCGCTCTTGCGTCTTGTACCGCGAGCCGCCGTCCGTATCGACACCCATCGCCGACGCTAACGCCTCCAGTACCGTCGACTTTCCCTTGCCGTTTTCGCCGGTCAGGATGGTAATCGGCGTGGTGAAGGTCATGGGGAAGGGCAGCGCGAGCTTTACGACGTACGCCGGGAGCTCGGCATCATCGTGAATACGGGCATGGCGGAGGTAGATCATGGTTGCGGCAGCTGGTCAATCTGTTTGAGCAGTTCATAGCCGTCGGCGCCCTCGATGAACGGGACCTCCTTGTTCTCCAGCTTTTCAATTGGCACCGCCGTGCCGTGAGAGAGCACGTGCTCGCTGGGAGTGAGGTTGCGGATTGCGATGGCCGCGACCTTGTCCGGATGCTCCGCCGCGGCCGTGCCGTAGATGAGCGGGTCGTACTGGCCATCATCGCCGACGAGAATCCAGTTGATTTCGGGGAAGTCAATAAACAGGTCGCGAAGTCGCACCTTCTTGTGTTCCTTGCCCGAGCGGAACAGGCCGGTGGGCGTTGGCCCCCAGTCGGTGAGCAGCAGTGGGCCCTTCGGCAGGTTGTTGCGGTGTAGGAACTTTTTTAGTGTGCTGAAGGTGTTCCACGCTCCGGTGGAGAGATAGATGACGGGAACGTCCGTGTCCTCGTCGGTTTTGCTCGCGTAACGACGGCGAAGTTGCGCATAGAACTCGCCGAAGCCAGCGACGGCCTTGCGCTCATCTGTCTCCTTGACCCAGGAGTTGTAGGCGGCGATGAGGGCGCGCGGCAGCATAGTGACCAAAACGGTGTCATCAATATCGGAGACGATGCCGTATTTGGTCTCCGGGGAGAGGATGAGGACCTCTGCAGGAGTGTCGTTGATGGTGATTTCGTGCCAGCCGGGTTCCAGGCCGTGATTCCTGATTAGTACCTCGATATAGCCGTTGCTATCCGTGGTGGTTTCCACCGTGCGGTCGCCGGCAGTGATGGTGACGGGAAAGTCCGCGAGTTCGACGGTAAAGAACTGCCAAAATCCGCGTTTTTTGTTTCGTTCTTCGTCTCGTTTTTTGGCCGGATCCTTCAGGAGGACACGGCCGAATACGCGCACGCGCTCTGCATTTCCGTACCCGGTGAAACCGATGATTTCCGGTTCCCAACCAGCGTTTTTGGAACGCTTGGCGGCCAGCGCGTTGATCCTTCTCTCGGTCTTGCGGACGACATCTGCCACGGACATGCTTTCCAGGATACGGGTTGACAGGACGGGGGAGGGTGCGCGTAGGTTGGTCGCCCAAGAGAAAAGTCAACCCTTTAGGAGTGTTCTCTTTTTATGCGTTTTTCCGGTAAGTTCATCGCATCCGCCGCTGTGGCAGCAGGCATGATTGCTGCCCCGACCGCGGCCGCTAACGCTGCATCAGTTAGCGCCTGGGATCAGGTTGTGGCTTGTGAGTCCGGCGGAAATTGGCAGACCAATACCGGTAACGGCTACTACGGCGGACTGCAGTTCTCGCAGCAGACCTGGAGCGGCCACGGCGGTGACCAGTACGCACCGACGGCTGACCAGGCCACTAAGGAGCAGCAGATTGAGATTGGCGAGCGCGTGCTTGCCTCCCAGGGTGCTGGCGCATGGCCGAACTGCGGTGGTCCGCTGGGTTAATCCTCCCCATCATCAAAGACCAGATCTGGCACAGCCGCGAATGACAGCCACCACTTCATGTAGTGGTCATGGCGTGCTTTCGTCTTCTGGGTAGCGCGTTTGTCAAAAGTCTGTCGGCCGAACCCGGCTAATGGTCCGGCCGGGACGGTCGCCGCGGTAACGCCGTCGGCAGAGGACCACACCTCTGAGCCGTCCTCATAAGCGGTGATATCCCAGAGCTTGTGGGTTTTCAGGTTGTGGTGCTTCCTGCATAGGCAGTGCAGATTCTGCGTGTCGGTGGGACCACCGGCTTCGGGGTCTTCCTGGTTGTACGGCGCGATATGGTCAATATCGCACTTGTACGCTGGGACTTCGCAGCCGGGGAAGCGACATGTTCCATCGCGACCGTGGACGCGGGCGACCTGCGCTGGAGTTGGGCGGTAACCATTGGTGGCGCTGTCTGCTGAGAGGCGGACATGCGTCACCTTTTGCATCCACTCCTCCGTGACCAGCGCGCCTAGCCAGCCGGCACCGTCCAGCCAGGCGTCATCACTGTGGGGCTCGCGGAAAACATTGAGCACAACTTCCGCATTGGTGCGCTGGTGGATGAGTTCCACAAATGCATCCGCCTGCGTCATTTCCTCATTCGCGCGGAAGACCGTTTCAATTGCGCACATGGCGAAATAGGCGCGGTCCGGCCGCAGTGTGAGAATGATTTGGGAGTAGCTGTCGGGACGTTCCACCAGAGTCACCGATTCCGTGTCGGTGATGGTGGGAATTGTGCCGTCGGCGCGAGCACGGTCATCCAAGTCCGCAGCAATATCACCAATTTTGGTGGTGAGCGTGCGAGGACCAATCATTGCTTGACGACGCTTCCGTGGCGTAACCAATGCCAGAATCTTCTTCTCTGCATCGGGTATTTGATCAGGCTCGATGCCGACTACGCCATGTGCAATGATGCCGAGTTGCCGCATGGATAATGCGCAGCTTTCCCGGGCGTATTCCGCCAACTGTGGCATTTTCTCCAGCAACAGGCCAATGTCACAGATACGCAGTGCTTCACTGCGGGTGATTCCCAGCCGAATGCTGATGCGAGCGGCATGGTTTTCAACGTCATCATCACCTGCAGGGCAGCAGGCTTCAATCAACTCAAGTTGGGCGCGGTTGGTAGCCCGCGCGAGTGCTGAGAGCTCATCTTCAGGATTTTCGTGAGCCCAATATGGTTCGGGTACTTGTTCGGACTTCATTGGATCCCCCTGGTGCTCCAATGGTTGTCGGTTTTCTTTCGAACTTACTTGCTATCATACGGGCATGTTTCTAGTTTGTAAAGAGAAATGAAAAGAAATATTGGGGAGTTTTCGAAGATGGTTAGCCGACTATAAAAGCACATGTTACCTGGGTGTTTGTGGGTTGTTCGCGGGGTAGCGTACCAAAATACAAATAAAACACCCGTTCGAAATTGAAAGCTTGGTAATCTCGCTTTCATAAAAGCGGAGTTGTAGAAAACAGCACAGAAACAGCGCAGACAGCGGGGAGTAAAACCATGATCATCCGACAGGCAACGCGGGAGGACGCCGCAGCAATCGCGGAGATCTACAACGAGGCCGTGATCAACACCGTCGCCATCTGGAACGATGACACCGTCAGCGCGGAGAATCGCATCGCATGGCTGGAGGCGCACTGGGACAAGGGCTACCCGGTTTTCGTCGCCACGCTTGACGACGAAGTCGCTGGATATGCCACCTTTAGCGATTTCCGTGACTTCGACGGGTTTCAGTACACGGTGGAAAACTCCATCTACGTGCATCCGAACTTTCAAGGCAGGGGAATTGGAGGCGCACTGTTAAGCGCGACCATCGATGCTGCTCGTGAGGCGAGAAAGCACGTCTTGGTTGCGGCGATAGAAGGCAGCAACGAGGGGTCGATTGCGCTGCACAAAAAGTATGGCTTCCAGCGCGTTGGACTATTGCCGCAGGTGGGGGCGAAGAACGGGCGCTGGTTGGACATGCTGTTGATGCAGGTCATGCTGACAGACGGGCAGCCACCCGCTCGGCCGCGCGCTTAGCAAAGGGGCCAACACCCATGATCGTGGCGGCACCGGGGCCAACCCAGTCGCCGTAGCCGACGAACTCGATGAGGTCAGAGTCGATGCTGCGGAAAGGGTCGAGCGCTGGGCGGAAACCGGTGCACCAGATGAGGTGGTCCGCGTGGACGTCGTCAAGCGAAGAAAACATGGGTGTCCAGGTGAGTGCGCCGGAGTCGCGGGCTTTGCGGACGGGCGGTAGGGCAACGATGTCGCCAATGCTGTCGGTGGCGCCCTGGCGGTAGCGTTTGAACAGGACGCGGCCGTCGACGTCGTCGGGCATCCAGCGTGGTTCGTGGCGGGTGAACCAGGTGGTGTCGATGCCGGAAAGCACCAGTTCAGAGGCTATTTGGGCGCCGGAGTTCGCCGCGCCGACAACGGCAACGCGGGAGCCTTCGAATGGCTCGGGACCTGGGTAGTTGGCCGAATGCCACTGTTTCGCGGAGGTCGTGCCGGGGTAATACGGGACGAAGGGCCGGTTGCCGGTGGCGGCGATGAGCTGGCGGGATTCGAAGTCACCGGCATCGCTGGTGAGGTGGAAGGTGCCGTCGTGGGAGACGTGCGTGACGGCGACCGGGCGCTGAACGCGCAGTTCGTAGCGCTTTTCGTAGGAGTTGAGGTAGTCAATCACGTGGGAAGCGGGCGGGAAACCGTCATAATTGGGCATCTGGATGCCCGGAAGGTTGGAAAAGTCCGGGGTGGAAAAGAGCGTCAGTGAGGGCCAGACATTGCGCCAGGAGCCGCCGGGAGCGGGCTGATTGTCCAGAATGAGCGGATCAATGCCGCGTTTGTGCAAGTAATAGGCGGTAGCGAGGGTAGCTTGGCCGCCACCGACGATGATGACATCCTCAAGCATGTTTCCAGCTTAACGACGAGTGCCGCACCTCGAGCTGTACTACCGTGGAGCACCATGAGCTCGCTGTTTGATCTTTCGGACAAGCCCATCGACGAACTACCCGGTTACCAGCGCACATTCGCGCCGGGCCGACTCACGGTGGGGCTCAGCCTGCCCATCGAGCAGGACGCCGAAGCCGAGCCCAAGGACGCGCTGAGCAACCAGATTCGGCTGATTCAGAAAGTCGAACGCGCAGGCATCGCGGCGGTGTGGGCACGCGACATCCCGCTGCGCGTGGAAACATTCGGCGACGTCGGCCAGGTCTACGACCCCTGGATGTACCTCAGTTACATCGCCGCACACACCACCGATATCGCGCTCGGCACCGGCGCAGTCGTCGTGCCCTTCCAGCATCCGCTGGTGATGGCCAAGCGCGCTGCCACACTGGACAGGCTTTCCGACGGTCGTTTCCTCTTCGGCGTTGCCACTGGGGACCGACCCGAGGAGTTTCCCGCCTTTAACCAGGACAAAGGCAAGCGGGGTGAGCGTTTCCGCGAGCATATCGAGGTCTATAAAAAGGCCCTGAGCACTAGCTACCGGCCTATCCGGTGGTCCGAGGGCAAGATGGGCGGATCCGATGTGGTGCCCAAGCCGCTGGCCCGCCGAGTTCCGCTGTTGGCCACCGGCTCCTGTCAGCAGAGCCTGGAGTGGAAGGCCGCGCATACCGACGGGTGGTTCATGTACCACAAAGGCCTGGAGATGCAGAAGAAAAACATCGCCAACTGGCAGGAGGCGGTGGCCCAGGAGTGCGGCGAGGGCGTGTTCAAGCCCTTCTTGGAATCACTGTGGATTGACCTGCATGAAGACCCCGACGCCCCCGCGCAGGGTGGCCACTTCGGGTACCGCCTTGGCCGCAACAAGCTCATTGAACTGCTGCAATCCCAGCGCCAGCTCGGTATCAACCACGTCAGCATCAACTTTCGTACCTCGAAGCGGGATGCGGAAGAGCAGATTGATGAGCTGATTGAGTATGTGCTGCCGGCGCTCGATGAGCTCCCTACACAGACTCCGTAGCGCCCTGCCACTGATTAATCCCGCGGTCGACGGCCCACTTGTCGATCTCCGCGAGTTCTTCATCGCTAAACGGCGCAGCCTCCAGGGCGCCGAGGCTGTTCTTCAGCTGCTCCACCGACGATGCGCCAATCAGGGCGGAGGTCACTTCGTCACGGCGGAGCACCCACGAGATGGCCATCTGTGCCAGGGACTGGCCTCGTCGTGAAGCAATGGCGTTGAGCTCGCGGATGGCGGTGAGCGTGTCGTCGTTGAGGAACCCCGAGTTCATCTTGTGCGCCCCGAGACGCGAGGATTCCGGCACGCCATCCAAGTAGCGGTCGGTGAGAAGCCCCTGCGCAAGCGCGGAAAAGGCGATGACACCCATGCCTTCGTCGGCGCAGGTTGCCAGCAGTTCGTCCTCGATCCAGCGGTTGAACATGGAGTAGCTCGGCTGGTGAATGGTCAGCGGTGTGCCCAGCTCACGGGCGATTTTCTGCGCGCGACGAGTGAGCTCGGGGGAGTAGGAGCTCACGCCGACGTAGAGCGCGCGACCGGAGCGGACGAGGAAGTCGAGGGCGGCGACGGTTTCCTCGATAGGCGTATCCGGGTCGGGGCGGTGGTGGTAGAAAATGTCCACATAATCCAGGCCCATGCGCTTCAGCGAGGCATCGCAGCTGGCCACGAGGTACTTCCGCGAGCCGCCGAAGCCGTAGGGACCATCCTGCATGTACCAACCGGCTTTGGAGGAAATGATCATTTCATCGCGGTAAGGAGCGAAATCCTTGGCCATGATGCGACCGAAACTCGCCTCCGCAGAGCCCTGCGGTGGGCCGTAGTTGTTGGCGAGGTCGAAGTGTGTGACGCCGTGGTCGAACGCGGTGCGCAGGATCTCACGCTGCGTCTCGAGCGGCCGGTCATCACCAAAGTTATGCCAAAGTCCCAGCGTAATGGCTGGAAGCTTCAGCCCCGTGCCGCCGGAGCGGTTGTACGGCATCGTCTCATAGCGGTTGTCATTGGCGTGGTACACGTCTGGATAAGCCATGTATTCGAGGGTACGCGGGCTTTACGACGAGTAGTTGTGCACAAGGTGGCCGACAACGAGGCGCGTGGCCGAATGGCTACCCCTGGAAGTAATAAAAGTGAGCTTGCTGGGGAACAACTGGGGCAGTTCGTCCGACTAATAAGGCATGACTTCAATAGCCACAGGCGATGCCGCTGGAACGCCAGCCGCAAACCCCGTCGCACAGACTCAGAAAAATGGTGGGCCACGAGCATTACTGCACCGAATCCATGTCGTTGCAGGCATCCTCGTTGCGCCACTACTTGTTATTGCAGCTATCACAGGCGTGGCGTATGCCCTCGCCCCGAGCATAGAAAAGGTGGTTTACCACGAAGAGCTAACCGCAACATCAAGCCTTCCCGCACAACCGCTGGAAAAGCAGGTTGAGGTCGCGCAGCGCGTGCACCCTGACCTGCCGGTGACCGCAGTGCAGGTCCCGGAAAAGCCGGGGCAGACAACGCGAGTCATGTTCAATGACGAGCAGCTGAAGTCGGAGTCCTACCGACATGCGGTGTTCGTTGACCCAGGCGACTTGAGTATCAAGGGTGACCTGGTGCAATACGGTTCCTCGGCGGCGCTGCCACTGCGGGCGTGGATCTCGGAAGGGCACCGCAGGCTCTGGATTGATAGCAACTTTGGTCGCCTCTACTCCGAGACGGCAGCATCCTGGATGGGCGCACTGGCTATTGGTGGCCTCTGGCTCTGGTGGGATCGTTCGCGTCGCAAGCGGACACAGGGAACGAGTAAGAGGGCGCATCATATGCGTCGTCACGCGAATGTTGGCGTGGCGGTTAGCGTTGGACTTCTGTTCCTGACTGTCACCGGCCTGACGTGGTCGTGGGTGGCTGGAACGGGCATCGCAAAGCTGCGCGAGACGATGGACTGGTACGCGCCGAAACCAGCCATGACTGCGACTGCGCCAGCGAATTACGACTGGTCAGAGGCAGATAATGTTATGAACCTCGCACGTTCCGAGGGCCTGTCCGGGAAAGTCGAACTGACACCACCGGAAGCTGGCACGGTGTGGATGGCCAAGGAAGCCCGCGAGGAATGGCGGATGGGTATTGAGACCGTCACCGTTGACGGGTCGACCGGAACGATGGTCGATCGGATTCACTTTGCGGACTGGCCGCTGCCGGCGAAACTGACCGAATGGCTGATTAACGCGCACATGGGCATCTTGTTCGGTTGGGTGAATCAGCTGGTCCTGGCACTGATCGGTGTCGCTCTGTTGGCGATGATTGTGCGCGGGTACGCCATGTGGTTTGGGCGCGGTCGAGGTGGCCGCCCTGGCAGGCTCCCGGCGCCGACGCGTTGGCGGGACATTCGCCCGGGTGTTGCAGCAGCTGTTGTGGCGCTGTTGATTGCCTACTCGGTGGTTGCACCACTGTTTGGTGTGACGCTTGTTGGCTTCGTGATTGTTGATTGGGTCTGGCGGAAGCTGCGGAGAGGTTAGTGTAGGTTCTGTCGCCTTCGGGTTCCCTGCGTGAGCGGGGATGTTCCGGTTTTATTGTGAGGGGCGATGTTATCCCCGCGAAAGCGGGGATTTTTCGTGTAAGCGACACTTGTAGATGAGTCTATTTGATAGATATCAACGTTTTATTGTGTGGGGTTAATAAGGGGTAGTTTCCATATTGAATGAAATTAATATCTCGGCTATCTTGGAGATTAGAACAGAGGCCGGATAAGGGTTCGGCCGGACAGGGTCGATATGTCGAACATGGGCTCGAACTTGGCAGATGTACTGTCTGAAATAGCTCGCTTGCAGTGGGCTAAGTGGGATTGGCAAAGTGAAGAGGCATTGAGTCTCGCACAACATTTGAATGATGCCCAGGATGTGGCTTTTTATCTCTGGGATGAGTGGTTGCCGGAATCACTAAGGCAAGTGCTTACCGATGAGTTCGGCTCGAAGGAACGAGCCCGTGCATGGGTTGCTTTCTATGCTGGTGGGCACGATATTGGTAAGGCGTCTTATGCTTTTTCGGTTAAAGTTCCGGAACTGTATGACCGTGTGCGCTCGTATGGGCTAGGCGCTGCGACAACACTTTCCTCCAAGGAGTTACGTGGAGCGCCCCACGGCGCTGTCGGCGCATATGCATTATGGGTTTGGTTGGTGGAAAACCATAGATTCGATGAAGATGCTGCCGACACATATGTTGCGCCAATTGGTGGCCATCACGGCAAGTTTCCCGATGAGAATCTGTTGCATTCTGCCGAAGACTTCGTCGAAGAACTCGAAGATGAAAAGTGGCAACACATTCGTTCTGAATTCTTCGACGCCGTGGCCACAAGGGCAGGTTTAACGGCGACTGATTGTGAACAACGCCGAGAGCAAGAGCTGTCAGCGCAAGCGCAAATGCTTCTGACGGGAATTGTGGTCATGGCTGACTGGCTTGCTTCGAACACTGATTTATTTCCACTGTCGATGTTTGATGCATCGTCGACAAGCAGAAGCGATGATGCGATTGACAGATTGAATCTTCCGGATCCGTGGGATCCTCGCCCGGAAAGTAGTGCGGATGACTTATTTCGCGCTCGGTTTGACCTGCCTGCTGGTGCCACCCCATACCCAGTTCAGCTGGACGCAGTAAAGCTTGCTGAGGAAGTGGAAAAACCAGGCCTGTTGCTGCTAGAAGCACCGACTGGTGAGGGTAAGACAGAGTCTGCACTTGCGGCTGCGGAAGTTCTTGCAGCCAAGTTCGGCTGTGGTGGTGTGCAAGTCGCCTTGCCTACTTGCGCCACATCAGATGCCATGTTTTCTCGTGTTTTGAAGTGGCTCGATCGTGCGATTGCAGAAGACCAGTTGGCCTCTGCGATGCTCACACATAGTCGCGCGCAGTTTAATGATGAATTCCAAGGTCTTAAGTTTCCGTCACAGAGTTTTTCGGCTATTTATGACGAAGAATATGGTGCCAATTCTAAAGAGCCTGCAGTAGAGGCTCATTGGTGGCTACGATCTCGAAAAACTGCAGCGTTAGCAGACTTTACTGTTGGCACGATCGATCAATTCCTTTTCTCGGCACTGCAGTCAAAGCACGTGATGTTGCGACACCTAGGGCTTGCCGGAAAGGTACTGATTCTTGATGAGGTGCATGCTGCGGACATTTACATGCAGCAGTATTTGTACCGCGCATTGGAGTGGTGTGGCGCGTATGGAGTCCCAGTCATTGCTCTATCAGCCACGCTTCCGCCGGATACTCGTTTCCATTTGATGGAGGCTTACGCGTCGGGAATTGCACAGTTAGGAAATGCGCAAATTTCCAACAAGATTCTTGGCGAGATGGAAGTTGCCAAAGACGAACGGGCTTATCCGCTTCTGACCTTTGTGAACGAGGATGGTGTCACGGCCCGTAAGCCAAACGCTTCATCTCGCAGGCAGGTGGTATCGCTCGAATTCTGTGATGACTCATCTGTTGTGCACATGCTGGCAGAAGAACTTCGTGATGGTGGTTGCGCCGTAGTCGTATGCAATACAGTTCAGCGTGCCCAAACGCTTTACGACGAAATCTGTGCTGTTGGTAGCTTCACTGATGACGAAGTGTTTTTGCTTCATTCACGCTTCGCTGCGGCAGATCGACGGGCTAAAGAAGAAGAGCTCGTTGCCAAATATGGCAAGTCTGGTGTGCGTCCACGGCGGGGAGTGGTGGTGTCAACACAAATTGTTGAGCAGTCCCTTGACTTGGATTTTGACATTATGTTCAGCGATTTTGCGCCTTCGGACCTGCTGATCCAGCGAGCGGGTCGTCTCCATCGGCATAGTCGTAAAAGCCGTCCGGAGCGACTTCAAACGCCACGACTGGTGCTCTTTGGGGTCACTGAGATTGGGGATAGCAATGCTCCAGAGTTTGTGAGCGGTAGTAAACGGATTTATGGCACTGCGTTGCTGATGCGGACGGCCTCAGCGTTGATGGGGCGTAAGCAGTTTATTTCACCAGATGATGTCGCAGGAATAGTTCGTGAAACGTATGACGCAGATGCGCAGTGTCCAGTCAGTTGGCGAAAAGACTGGGATGAGGCGGTGAAGGAGAAGCAAGCGAGGGGAGAGAAGCTTGCTGAAAAAGCGAAACGTTCACTCGGTCCATCGCCAAACGAAAAAGACATGAGTCTGTGGTTCCAGCATGGATCTGCAGAAGAGTTTCGTGGGCAGTCGCAGGTGAGAGATATCGAAGAGACAATTGAAGTAGTTCTTGTAGAACAGCGAGGCAGCGAACTCTATTCATTGCCGTGGCTGGAAAACCGCGGTGGTGAGTCACTGAGTAATGCCAATGGAGTCGACGACGAATTAGCACGCGAAGTTGCTAAATGCACCATTTCGCTGCCTTGTTGGCAAGTCGGGGGAGTGGACGAGTTCATCGCTGAATTGGAGCGGTTTGGTAGCCCCTCTTGGCAACTTAGCTCCTGGCTAAAAGGGCTTCTGCCATTGCCGTTGAACAAAAGTGGGGAATGCCATGTTAACGGAGTTAGTTTTTCATACGATATGAAGTATGGATTGCGGTCCGTTCGAGAAAAGGAGTCGCAGTGAGCGGAACTGAACCAAGTTTTAATCTGCTCGACGAGCCCTGGATTAAGGTCACGGGGCACGATGGCAATGGTCGGGAATTAGGCCTTCGAGATATCTTTGCGCAGGCTGGTGAGTTAAAACGGATCTCTGGTGAATCGCCAGCGCAGGACTTTGCGATTTTGCGCGTGGCTCTTGCGGTTCTTTATCGCGCATTCGACTTTGGAGAAGATGTCAAGGAAAACCGCAAACAATGGGCGGCAGCATGGGAGGACAAAAAGCTGCCGTTAGAGCGCATCAGCCGCTATTTAGATGAATATTCGCACCGATTCGATTTGCTCGATCGGGAAGCCCCTTTCATGCAAACTCCTACGCTTGCTACAAAAAGTGGAGAGTGGAAGAGCCTTGAGGCAATCATTCCGGACTCACCGGAATTAGGTGACCTCTTCTACCGGCGTTCAGCACTAGCGCCCCTTCCACTGGCGGAGGCAGCACGTTGGCTTGTTCATTGTCTCGCCTTTGACTTTTCCGGAATTAAGTCGGGTGCAGTTGGTGATTCCCGCGTCAAAGGTGGGAAAGGTTATCCCATTGGTATCGGTTGGTCAGGATGGCTAGGCGGAACCGTACTTGAAGGACACAGTCTTCTTGAAACACTGCTGCTAAATATCGTTGATCATAAGCCTGTGGCCTGGGCTGGTGTCCCTATTTGGGAACTCCCGGTTCCGACATCCGCAGTCTCTGACACGCCGCCTCCGAAGGGTCAGCTCACGCTATTTACTTGGCCGCAGCGGCGTATTCGTCTTCACGTGGAAAATGGCATGGTCACCGGTGCACTCGTTTGTAATGGCGATCCAGTGGATTACTTACATCAAGATGCAGTCGAAATGATGTCTCCGTGGCGCTATAGCGGGCCGCAGTCGAAGAAAGCCAAAGAAGATATCTACATGCCAAAGGCAATCAACCCTGACCGAGCCCTTTGGCGAGGTCTTTCGGCTGTGCTGCCCGCGGCAGAGGTCGATACGACTAAGGGACGTACGGGCAGTGAGGTAAGAGTCTCAAAACCTGCTGGTGTTATGGAAGCTTTGAAGACTCGGACGGGGCGTCGTGGTGGAGTCGTGCCGCAGAACTACCGGCTGAGTCTTCGGATGGTTGGTTACGAATATGGTCCCCAAATGGCTTCGTACAACCGTCTATTAACAGATGATTTAGCGTTCCCTGCGCTTTTGGCTGCTGATAAACAGACCATCCAATTCGTATTGTTGGCCGCAAACCGAACACAAGATACAGCAGCCGAACTGCGAAAATTTGCCAATAATTTGGCCATTGCGTCTGGTGGCGAACGCGGGGCCGCAGGCTTTAGCGCAGAGGGGTCCTTCTACTCGGATGTAGACCCAGTATTCCGTCAATGGGTTAGCGGACTTACGTCAGAAACAGACCTTAGTGATCACCTTGCAACTTGGACAGAACAGTTGCGACGTTTGGCTCTCGCCAGAGCTGCGGAGTTGATAGCAAGTGTGCCCGACAGCGCATGGCCAGGTCGTGAGGTTGATGAGCGTCAGTACAACGTGGGGCACGCTGAGCTGTGGTTTCGGCGAGGGCTCGGAAAAGTTCTGCCACGACCCGAAGAACAAAAACCTCGAGAGAAAGTTAATTAACAATGGCTGATACGAATAAGTCGCAGTCGCGCAGCTCCCTGCTGTACAGCTTTGTTGCCGGCAAGGCACAAAGGTTAGCAGGTGGTCTGGCCAACGAAAGCTCGGAAGCTCGTGCCTCCCTTGCGGTGCTTCGCCGCTCCCTGAGCGCGTCGCTGGCAGATCAGCCCCAGGTGTGGTCAGAGGTATTCAATTCGTTCCCGGCGGAGCTTGAAGGCCCTCGAGATGAGCCGGGGGTCTACGAAACTGCAGCACACCTTGCATTGGCCTTTTTTGCACTCCATCAGCAATCGAGAAATGAGCCTATGCATAAGGCCAATGAAGGATTCGGAGTGGCTATTTGCCAGCTTCATCAAGTAGCAGGTGAAAACCAGAAAAAGGGTATTGAGCGACGGTTTAACGCAGCGCTTACTGCACAGACAACCGATGAGTTAGTGCACCATTTACGCGGACTAATTCAGATGCTGAGGAGTTACAGCGTTCCGATGGATTACGGCCGTTTGGCTAATGACTTGGTGGCGTTGAACTACTCAGATTCAGCTCGCCGTGTACGACTTCGTTGGACCCGGGATATGAACAGAGTTCCGCAATCCGAAATCGATGACCATGACCGCGCAGTAGAAAACTAATAACAGCAGAAAGGCTTATCATGACCATCTACATTGATATTCACGCACTCCAAACTGTCCCGCCATCAAACCTGAACCGAGATGACACGGGTAGTCCAAAGACAGCCAACTACGGCGGTGTGCGTCGGGCCCGAGTTTCCAGCCAAGCATGGAAGCGCGCAGCACGTAAGGAATTCGAGAACTTACTTGACCTTGATAAGTTGGGACAGCGTACTCGCTTCAGCCCGTCATTGATTGCTGCGGAAATCATTTTGCAGGCTCCGGAGCTGGAAGAAAGCGCTGAGCATCTAGCGCTGAGTGTTCTGCAGAAGACGAAGTTGAAGCAGGCAAAGCCCAAGAAGGGTGAAGAAGACACGCGTATCCGTACTGAGTACCTGCTATTTGTTTCCCGCGCGCAAATTAAAGCGCTAGCTAATCTGGCAATTCAGTACCAGGACGATCCGGCCAAAATTCCTGCGAAGGAAGCGAAGGAAGCGCTAAATAACGAGCACTCAGTCGACATCGCCCTCTTCGGTCGCATGTTGGCCGATGCTCCAGACCTAAATGTTGATGCGACGTGCCAGTTCAATCATGCTATTTCTGTTCATCCGACCGTTACGGAGTTTGACTACTTCACTGCGGTTGATGACAACGCGGCGGAGGACAACGCTGGTGCTGGCATGATTGGCACGGTGGAATTCACCTCGTCTACGTTGTACCGCTACGCAACGGTCAACGCTAGTGAATTGGCTCATTCTTTGGGGTCGAAGGAGGCAGCATCTGAAGCTGCTGGCGCGCTACTCAAGGCATTTGCGCTTTCGATGCCAACTGGTAAGCAGAACACGTTTGCTAACCGAACGCGACCAGATTTGATTGTGGTCCAAGTTCGTGATGATCAGCCTGTCAATCTGTCAGAAGCTTTTGAAGACCCGGTGGAAGCTACTCGTGGCCGCACAGAAAACGCATCTATCAAGCTGGCAGAGTATGCCGCTGAGCAGGACGGTGCGTACGACTCTCATCCACTCGGAGGTGCGTATCTTGCCACTGGTGGCGCAGCTACTGAAGCTGCAATGGAAAAGCTGAATGTCTTTGGCGATCGCACCGACATGGCTGGTTTGGTCAACTTAGTTGAGCAGGCCGTCATGGAGAAGGTCGAGCTCTAATGTCGGTTCTCCTCTTGAGGCTCGCTGGACCTATGCAAGCATGGGGAGACTCGAGTCGATTCAATCACCGTGGTACGCGGCGAGAGCCAACGAAAAGCGGGGTAGTTGGTTTGCTTGCAGCTGCAAGCGGACGACGCCGTACTGATGTGATTGAAGATTTGGCATCACTGGGCTTTGGTGTTCGTACTGATCAGATTGGAAAGGTCGAGCGAGATTTCCAGACTGAAATTGATTGGCGCAACAATAAATCCAAGCCCCTGACGTATCGTGATTACCTCACTGATGCCATCTTCATTGTTGCAATTGAAGGTCCACGCAGTGTTCTTGAAGGGCTTGCCGACGCGGTACAGCGTCCAGCGTTCCCTCTCTACTTAGGCCGCCGTGCATTCCAACCGACAGGAAGAATGGTTCTAGGAATTGAGGAAAAGCCACTGGAAGACGCTCTGCGTGAGGCTCCTTGGCAAGCATCGACTTGGTACCGGAAACGTCAGCCAGACGTAGTTTCGCTGCCAATTGTTCGAGATATGCGCGATGGTGAGACCTACGATGAGCTAATTCCGGATACTCCAGTCAGCTTTGATCCGAGAGAACGAAAACACGAGATGCGACCAGTGGTTCATGGATGGCTAGAGATTGAAAACAAAGAAGGAAAGCGTCCTGTGTTCTCTCACGATCCTATGTCCCTACTGGGAGGTGACTAGTTGATGTACCTTTCACGCGTGTTTCTCAATCCGCAACGGCGGGGGACTCGTAAGTTGTTAGCCAGCCCAGAGGCTATGCATGCTGCGGTGATGTCAGCTTTTCCACCAAATAGTGACCTCATCACTGAGAACGGTCGCGTTTTGTGGCGAGTTGACCGCGAAGCCCATTCCCTCGCTCTATACGTGGTGAGTCCTGAAAAACCATCATTTGAGCATCTGCAGCAGCAAGCAGGCTGGGAAAATCAAGAGTCGTGGGCGATACGTGAATACGAACCGGTTTTGGGAAGTATTTCCGTCGGAAAGCGATTTCGTTTTAGGTTGGTAGCGAACCCTGTGAAATCAGTGCGCGACGCCCAGACGGGTAAGTCTAAAAGGCTTGCGCATGTAACTGCAGCTCAACAGCGAAATTGGTTGTTAGAACGCGCCGAAGTTATGGGTGTGCGATTTCTGCCAGCGGAGTTTTCACATGCAGATAGTCACGACGCCTCCAGTGATGACTTAGCTGTTTCCGTTACGGGTAGGGAAGTGATGAAGTTCCGCCGACAGGGACGAATGGTCACAATCGCCCGGGCACAGTTTGATGGAGCCATTGAGGTAGTTGATGCTGAGAAGTTCCGTCGTGTTTTGACTAACGGAATTGGCAAAGCAAAGGGATATGGGTGTGGATTGTTGACTGTCGCTCCAATGACTTCTAGAAGTGACTAGTCATGGCCAATTTTCCAGGAGCGCGTCCGTCGAAACCGATCGAATTGTCGAGGGCTGAAGACCGGATCTCTTTTCTCTATCTTGAGCACTGCACCATCGGTCGAGATTCTAATTCTCTCACTGCGACTGACGACCAGGGCGTCATGCATATACCCAGTGCTGCACTGGGAGTGCTTATGCTGGGCCCTGGTACACGGGTTACGCATCAGGCGATGGTGGTTATTGCAGATGCCGGTTCAACAATCGTCTGGGTGGGAGAAAACGGTGTGCGATATTACGCGCATGGTCGGCCGATAGGTCGTTCGACCCGGCTTCTGGAACAGCAGGCAAAGCTAGTGAGCAACCGAAAAACCCGACTAGCCGTTGCGCGCGAAATGTATGGGATGCGCTTTTCCGGCGAGGATGTGGAATCCCTGAATATGCAGCAATTACGGGGCCGAGAGGGTGCTCGGGTTCGTTCGGTTTATAGGGAATGGTCAAAGATAACTGGGGTTGAGTGGTCGCGCCGTGAATACCGCCCTGACGATTTTTCGGATGGCACGCCAATCAATCAGGCCCTTTCAGCAGCACATTCTTGCCTATACGGTGTTGTGCATGCCGTGATGGTTTCCTTGGGAATGAGTCCTGGCTTGGGGTTTGTGCATACGGGGCACGACCGAGCATTTGTTTATGACATTGCGGATTTGTATAAGGCAGACATAACGATTCCAGTTGCTTTTACTGTGGTTTCTGAGCTTGGAACCGAGGTTGATACTCAAACACTTAGCACTACGGTTAGGCGACATGTGCGTGATCGAATTCGTGAAGAAAAAGTTATTTCGCGCTGCGTTAAGGACCTAAAGCTCTTAATGAAAGAGCCTCTTGAAAACGAGGAATTCGGCGAAGTTATCGAGTTGTGGGATTACAGCCGTGGCGCGATTAGAGGTGGTACAAATTACTCCTCCGGAGAACCGCCATGGTGACAATAGTTTTGACGAGCTGCCCTGCCGGGTTGCGGGGCCATTTAACTCGATGGCTTGAGGAAATCTCCCCAGGTGTATTTGTTGGGAAAGTTAACTCTCGTCTCCGTGACATCTTGTGGGGACTCGTCATCGAAATGGTTGGCAATGGTCGTGCAATTATGGTTTATCCGGATCGGAATGCCGAACAAGGGTATGCCTACAAGGTGCATCGCCATGATTGGGAGGTTGTTGATGTTGAGGGGCTGTCCCTGATTCGGCGTCCGTTCAAAAACAGGACTAAAGGTGATGTCGGATTACAACCGGGGTGGTCAAATCCAGCCAAGCGGCGTCGTGCTCGACGTGCTCGTCGAGCTGAGTGATATAAAATTCTTCACTGGGAACTGAAATCTGCTGGTTATTAAGTGTTTTCCCCGCGCGAGCGGGGATGTTCCCGTTGACCCGGCAACAAATGTCTGCACCACGTCGTTTTCCCCGCGCGAGCGGGGATGTTCCGGGAACAAAGAAGATTCCCACCAGGCCGCAAAAGTTTTCCCCGCGCGAGCGGGGATGTTCCCCCCTGCGCCGCCGACGCCGACCCCGCCGCATTGTTTTCCCCGCGCGAGCGGGGATGTTCCCACTCCCGCGTCCGTGTACATGATGTAGTCAGCGTTTTCCCCGCGCGAGCGGGGATGTTCCCGCCAGGGGCCCCGACCAGTTTTGTAGATAAATGTTTTCCCCGCGCGAGCGGGGATGTTCCGTATGTTCGGAAAAATGGCCGGAAATGCTGTTTGTTTTCCCCGCGCGAGCGGGGATGTTCCGTCATGGGCAACCGTGTCGATGATCAACACAGTGTTTTCCCCGCGCGAGCGGGGATGTTCCCAAATCGAGTCCCTAGGCACCGTCGAGCCAGACGTTTTCCCCGCGCGAGCGGGGATGTTCCGTTAAAACCGCACAGCACCTTCATCGAGTGACTGTTTTCCCCGCGCGAGCGGGGATGTTCCCTTTAAGTACTGCTAAATAGCCATGGAGTAGCCGTTTTCCCCGCGCGAGCGGGGATGTTCCTCTCAGAAGCCTTACGATCCTTAGACGTCTCCAGTTTTCCCCGCGCGAGCGGGGATGTTCCTGTCTGCCAGGCGTTGCCGACCATCTCCACCAGGTTTTCCCCGCGCGAGCGGGGATGTTCCCGACAAAATCACCGTCGAATGCAAAAACACCGCGTTTTCCCCGCGCGAGCGGGGATGTTCCCCAGCTCATGCAGGCCATGGGGACAGCGCAGAAGTTTTCCCCGCGCGAGCGGGGATGTTCCTGCGGAGAGGACGCGGGGGTTAGTGATGATTTTGTTTTCCCCGCGCGAGCGGGGATGTTCCCTCGTGCGGGAAGTCCGGCAGGTTACCCTCGTAGTTTTCCCCGCGCGAGCGGGGATGTTCCTGCCCTCCCACACCTGAGAAACAGTTTCCTTAAGTTTTCCCCGCGCGAGCGGGGATGTTCCGGCCTCCGGCAAGATTTCCGGTTCGGTTTCTACGTTTTCCCCGCGCGAGCGGGGATGTTCCCTGGGGTGACTGCTCTGGTACCGCGTCGGCGTTGTTTTCCCCGCGCGAGCGGGGATGTTCCCGTCACCGAGGACAGCGCTGGCAACATCATTGTGTTTTCCCCGCGCGAGCGGGGATGTTCCCAAGAGAAATTAGTTGGATTGGAGCGTCGAAACGTTTTCCCCGCGCGAGCGGGGATGTTCCTCTGCGGCCACGGCTCACCATTCGGCATCCGCTGTTTTCCCCGCGCGAGCGGGGATGTTCCGAACAGCGCGGCAGTCGCACCCGTCGTGGTACCGTTTTCCCCGCGCGAGCGGGGATGTTCCGTGGTCGATGACCGTGGGCGACCCGCGCACCGAGTTTTCCCCGCGCGAGCGGGGATGTTCCGCAGAAGTGGGCTGACCTCGGGCCTGCGATGGGGTTTTCCCCGCGCGAGCGGGGATGTTCCCCAAGGGCTGCTTAGGCAGCGCCGACAGTGAGCGTTTTCCCCGCGCGAGCGGGGATGTTCCTCCTGCGTTGGGGAAGCGCATGTCGTTTGAGACGTTTTCCCCGCGCGAGCGGGGATGTTCCACACCTACCCGGTTTCTGAGGCTGACTACGGCTCGTTTTCCCCGCGCGAGCGGGGATGTTCCGCCCTCAAGGGTGGACTGTTCAGCCATTGCTGTGTTTTCCCCGCGCGAGCGGGGATGTTCCCGAAAACGCGAAGGTCTGGGTGTGGTCGTTCTGGTTTTCCCCGCGCGAGTGGGGTAGTTCAAGTTTGATTATGAGGGGATACTGTCCCCATAGAAACACTCAGGAGGGTAAACGCATGACAAGGTATAGGGACCACAGCGGCAGTATCTACAAAGACGACGGTCAGGAAGACTCGTTCGACCCCATCACCGAGCAACAGGCACTCGCTGAGATCGCAGAGCAGCAGGAACAGCATGACGAAAGGGCGAAGAACAAAATCAAGGAACTGCGCGCAAGAATGAAAGCTGTCGGCGCGCAGGCAAGGCAGGCTGACGAACAGCCGTATCCAACTTTTTCTCAGCAGTCCGCCGCATACCGTGAGGGCGCGCAGGCCTACAACGAAGGCAAATCTTGGCGCGATAACCCGCATGCCCCCGAGTCAGGTCTAGCCGCCCCGTGGCGCATGGGTTTCAATACCCGCAAGCAGCAGGTAGCGGAGATCAGGGCACAGCGAGCCGCCGCTGCGAAAGAGGAAAACTAGGCCCTGGCCACAAAAACGCTCAGCCAAAGCTCTAAATTCCCACAAATTCCCGGTTTCAGCCCCGCGCAATCTGTTACACTTAGCAAAACGAAACCCAGGAGCTTGGTGTGCAGTACTTTTTCACGGTCCATGGCCGCAGAGATATCAACGCGTATGACTCTGATGAGGAAATGCACGCTGCCTTTGAACGGATTGGACGCTTCAATCAGAAGCTCCAGGACGAAGGCCACTGGGTTATGTCCGGCGGGCTGGTACCGCCGGAGGATGCCATGACGGTGCTGCCGGATGGTTCACATAGCGATCTGCCGTACTACAACGCGATGACGTTCCCGTCAGCTTTTTGGATTGTCCAAGTCGCAGACGAGCAAGAGGCCATCAACCTAGCCCACGAAGCCGCGGAGGCGTGTGCACAGGCCGTTGAAATGCGCGCCGTCGCCGATTAACTCACCGCAGCCCGTGCACCCGGCGCATGATGGTCAACACCGCTTGCGTCGGGATTCGTCGCATGAAGGGCACTGCAACGCTTGCCGACGACCCCCGCGCCACCAGAGCCAAAGGTCGCTCGGCAGATACCTCGCGCATAACCACCTCAGCAATCTCCGAAGCGGGAATGCCATCTTCCTCATTGGCGTTCAACTTCGTCAGCATGCGGTGGACATCAGCAGCGTAAACGGAGCCCTCATCGCCATACGTCGTCCGACGTGTAGAAATCCCCGTGTTGATGGCACCCGGTTCGACAACCGTCACCCCAATACCGAACTGCGCGACTTCACCGCGCAACGAAAGCCCAAAGCCGCGGATAGCGGCCTTCGTCGCCACATAGGAAGAACGGTAGGACAGCGGCAACCCGCCGAGCATCGAGCCAACCAGCACAATTCGGCCACGACCGGCCTCGCGCATGCCAGGCAGCAGCTGCTGTAACAGCTCCACCTGCCCCAGAACATTGACTTGGAAGAGACGCTCAAGCGCCTCGCGGGGTAGCTCCTCGAAAGCGCCCGACTGGCTCTCACCGGCGTTGGCGACGACGACGTCGTAAGGCCCGTGGGCGACCACAGCAGCGATGTCGTCGGCGCTGGACATGTCGAGTGCCACCATCTGCACGCCCTCGGGGTGCGGCGCCTCGGCGCCCCTGCGGGACGTGCCAACGACCTCGAAACCGTCCTTGACCAGTGCCTCCGCGCATGCCCAACCGATGCCGGAGGAAGCGCCGGTCACTAACGCACGGCCGCCACCTACACTCGGCAGTTTCGGTCCGCGGGTGAGATTCGCAAAAGCACCGGTCAGGCCATCAGTCATCGAGCCTGCACCGCCTCAATGGTCATGCCGCCCGCGCGGAGACGGCGGGACAGGGCGTCGCCAAGCGCGACAGTAGGAGTGAGCACGCCGGTAGCGTCCGGCAGATCGTCGTGGACGAGTGCGAGGGCGGCGCTGGAAATCATAATCGCGGTGCCTGCGTACCCCGGGTCTTCCTCGAGAGACACCTTGGAACGCCAGTGAATGCCGGAGGTATCGACAGTGTAGGCCTCGATGGTGAAGCGACCCTCGGCCTGTTCTTCAGCGCTCGGGCCCTCACCCGGCTTCGGCAGCTTCTTATCAATGAGCTTGGCCGTCGGCCCGAACGCCATCGCCGCCAGCGCCAACCTGCAGACAGCCGCAAAAATATTTGCGCGGACGAAAGCCCTCGGGCCACGGCCGACATTGAGTAGCTCGCGGTAGCGGAAGGAATCACCGTAATCCGCCAGCATCGCCGAGCGCTGAACAATTCGGGTGTTGAACGGCGACATGAAGAAGGGCGCTCGCCAGTGGCGGCGGAAGCGCGCCGGGCGCAGGTCGACGCCGAACTTACCCTGGTCGGGACCCGGCTCAGCCAGGGCGTACTGATCGGCGATGATGCGACGCAGCTTGGGGTCCTTCTTGGCCTGTGCAAGCTGGACGCGGACCGAATCGATAGTGCCGCCGGAGACACCGCCCTTGACGTGCTTGAACAGCAGGGTTGTTTCACCGAGCTTGGTGTGGGCCGCCTCGTGGAGCTCGCGGACAGCGACGTCGGAAGGAATCGAGTCGAAGCCGCAGGAGTGAACAATCTTCGCTCCGGTCTGCTGTGCCACCTCGTGGTTATTCGCGATGGAGTCGTGGACGAACAGCACCTCGCCACACAGGTCGACGTAGTGAGTACCGGCCTTGGCGCACTCGGCCACCAGGGTGCGACCGTACTTCGCATACGGCCCCACAACGGTCAGCACCACCTTTGTACTGGCCGCAAGCTCAGCCACCGCCGGCTGGTCGGCAGCATCCGCAACAATGACCGGCCAGTCCGATACGCCTGCGTTCTCCGCGACGTCGGCAAGCTTCTGAGCGTTCCTGCCTGCGAGCGCCACCTTCGTCTGACCGGCGTGTTTAGCCAGATAGTCCACAATCAAGCGGCCCACGAAACCCGTGGCACCGTAGACGACGATGTCGTACTCGCGGTCGTGATTGCGACTCTGTGGCTGTGCGGAAGAAGTAGTCATGCCTACGAAACTAATAAAACGAAAGCGATACCGCGGGCGAATTAAAAAGGTTTTCTGAATCCGTGTATTCAGCGAGGGGTTTGGAGGGAGGGCTAACGTAGGACAAGTGACTAGCGCTAACGAAAACCCCGAACAGATCGAAGGACTGCGGCCAGAAGATCCCGGATTCCGTCGCGCGCTTATTGCTGTGCTTTTCGCTGGCCTGGCATCGTTCCAAGCGCTCTATGCAACGCAGGCGCTACTGCCCACGCTTTCCGACGAGCTATCGGTCGACCCCGCCACCGCGGCGCTGACGGTATCCGCCACCACCGGTGGCTTGGCCTGTGCGATTATCCCGGTGTCCATCTTGTCGGAGCGCTTTGGACGCAGGCGCGTCATCGTCATCAGCGCATTTGTGGCAACGCTACTGGGGCTCGTGGTGTCAATCGCGCCGGGCATCGGTTCGATGATTGCGCTGCGCCTGTTGCAGGGCATTGTCATTGCCGGTGTGCCCGCAGTGGCTATGGCGTATGTCAGTGAGGAAGTCCACGCCGACCACGTCAGTCGCGTGATGGGGCTGTATATCTCGGGCACGACGGTCGGTGGCCTGCTCGGCCGTATCATTCCGTCCATTGTGCTGGAGTTCGCCTCCTGGCGGGTGGCGATTGCGGTCTCGGCGACGGTGGCGTTCATCTTCGCCATTCTGACCTGGTACTTCCTGCCGCAACAGCGCAGGTTTAAGCCGAAGAAACTGTCGTTTGCAGGGGAGGGGCAGGCCATTGCGCGACACTTGCGCGACCCGCGCATCCTGGCGCTGTGCGCCCTGGCGTTCCTGTTTATGGGGTCATTTGTCTCCCTGTACAACTACCTGGGCTTCCGACTGGGCGATAAGTTCGGACTCTCCCCGGCACTGGCAGGGTTCGTATTTATTCTCTACCTGTCGGGCACGTGGTCGTCGGCACGCGCGGGTGTGTGGGCGAAGACGGTGAGCCGCCGTCGCCTCATCGCCATTGCGACTCTGGCCGCGTGCGTGGGCCTGGGGCTGGCGCTGCTGCCGTGGCTGCCCGCGCTAATTGTGGGCGTGCTAGTTTTCACGGCCTCGTTCTTCGTGGCGCACTCACTGTCCTCGTCCGGCGTGGGGCTGGTGGCTCAGCGCGACCGCGCCGAGGCATCATCGATGTACCTGTTCAGCTACTACGCGGGTTCGTCCATTGTCGGTTGGGTCTCCGGCATGGTGTTCAGCCGCTTTGAGTGGGCAGGGCTGATTCCGTGGCTGGTGGCGCTGTCCTTCGTCGCGGGCGCGTGTGCTGTGGCGGGGCTGAAGCCGCGGCGATAGGTGGCGAAACCGGCAGCAAGGCGCATTTAGGCACCGCGTAAAGAACCCTTAATGTAAAAAACAGTGATTTTTTACATTAAGGGTTAGTTTTTAGGGCACTATATGTAAAAAGCATCATGTAAAGAACACCGGGGAAAGAAGAGAGCTCGCCGTGAAGCACTATCCGCTTAAGAGGATCTTCCACATGTCCGCACATGATGCGGAACAGACAGTGGAAGGCGAATACCAGTCACGCAAAGACTCCCCGTCGACGATTCAGTGGCACTTTCCGCTGGGGCAGTGGCCGCTCTTTTGCTGCATTACAAGCGATCTCGCGGCCAAGATTGAAAAGATTCTGTCTCTAGAGCTACAGATCTCACAGTTGTGGAATCGCCTGCCGGGTGCAGCGCGGACTCACTATCTTTTCAATCTGCTCCTGGCCGAGGTGGTAGCCACCAATGAAATTGAGGGGATCCACTCCACACGGCGAGAAGTCGCGGAGGCGTTGGACAACACTTCGGGAACCCAGTACAAGCGCTTCCATGAATTCAGTCAGCTCTATTTCCGGTTGGCCAACGATGAGCGGATTGAGTTTCCGACAACGCTCACAGAAATCCGTCAGCAGTACGATAAACTTCTCGGCGATGAAATTGCCGCCGAAGATGAGTTAGACGGTGAACTCTTCAGGGCAGCAACGGTCACGATTACCGATGGGCAACAACAGGTTCATCGAGGTGTTGAAAGCGAAGCTGCCATTCACCAACTCCTCAATGAGTTCCTGGCAACGGTGAATTCCGCAGAGGACAATCGGCTGATTCGAATCTTGGCAAGCCATTTCATGTTCGAATTCGTTCACCCGTTTTATGACGGCAACGGCCGGATGGGACGTTTTCTACTGTCCGTGGCTTTGCGGGAGGCACTCTCGACCGCCACAGCGCTGACTATTTCCCGCCAACTCGCTGAGGATAAAGCGAAGTATTACAAGGCTTTTACCACTACGGAAGACCCAATGAACCGGGGAGAAGTCACTTTCTTCGTCGAGGCGATGGCTGATGTCATTCTGAATGCACAGCAGTATTTGCTGGAAGAGCTGCAGATGAAGTCTTACCAGTGCGAAAGGCTTGAACAGCGGATAGCTGAGCTATCTAACTCGCCCGAGCGGGTGCTGCCTGTGTCGCTTACAGGAAACGAGATTGGCACGCTATACGTCCTGGCACAGGTTCGGTTGTTCGGGCCCGAATATGGAATCAAGCTCGAACACGTCGCTGACACCGTCGGCAAGGAAAAGCGGACAGCGCGAAAGTATCTCGCCGAGTTAGAGGCGGCAGGATTGGCAATGCCCACGAGCCGCCGCCCGCTGCGATTCCAGCTGGCACCGGCGGGAGTAGATCTCTTAGGCCTTGAACCCGCCGACCATGAATCTGCTTCCAGAACCTACTTCTGACCCACAATCAGCTCAGTGCCATCGGCTGACAGCGGAGCCTGGCCAGCGGGCTTACGCGAGGGGCCAGAAACAACCTGACCAGTAGCAATATCAAAGTGGGAGTTGTGGTTCGGGCAAATCATCACACCATTGCTGACCTCAGTGATGCGACCATTCTGGTGCGGGCACGAACTGGAGAAAGCGGCGAACTTGCCCTCCTCCGGCTGCGTGACGACGTAATTGCCGATAACCACACCGCCGCCAACCGGAATGTCGGCAGCGTCAACCTTCTCCACCGCAGACTTTGGTGCACAAGCGGCTACGAGTGCGCCAGCTGCAGTGGCGGCAGTTCCCAGGAGGAAACGACGACGGGAGCACGGGGAGACATCAGAACTCATGGCACTGAGATTACCTTCATTTGATTACCTTTATTTCTTATACGAGCGTTCACCGAAGATAGCGCGTCCCACACGCACGGTGGTCGCTCCCTCGGCGATGGCTTCGCGGTAGTCGCCGGACATCCCCATTGACAGTTCGTCGAGGCTGACACCCTCCGGCAAATCCCCGAGCAGACTGTCGCGCAGCTGGCGCAGCTCCGCGAATGCCTTGCGGACATTCGGGTCATTCTGGGCCGCGATGGTCATAAACCCGCGCAGGCGCAGGTTCGGGTACTCGCCATCGGGGCCGAACATGCGGACAAACTCCGCTGCGTGGCTCGGCGCCAGGCCCGACTTCTGCGGCTCGCGGGAGACATTGACCTGAATCAACACATCGAGCGTGCGATCGGCATCAGCCAAGCGGCGCTGCAGCGCTCCGGCCACCTTCGGTCGGTCCAGCGCCTGAAACTCATCAGCACAGCTGACCAAGTGGCCGGCCTTATTCGTCTGCAGTGGACCGATGATGGCCATATGTGGTGCTTTCTCGCCGAAGGCCTCCCGGAATACCTCCGCCTTGGCCACCGCTTCCTGGACGCGGTTTTCCGCCAGGCCAGCGCAGCCGGCTGCCGCGAGCTCCGGCCAGGATTCCACCAGGGCGTCGACAGGCACAGTCTTGCTGACGGGCAGCAGGCGGACCTCGGAGGGCTGGCGCCCAGCTCGTCGGCAAGCGTCGTCGATCTCGGAGCGAACCTTGCGATAGTTTTCCACGAACATACCTCCCACTCTAAGGCCTGAGTAGGAAGAACTGTGCGGTAGTGTCGAATCATGCTCATGGACAGACTCTCGACGCTTTCCGTCATGCAGAGACGGATCTTGGCAATTGTATTTGGGCTGGTGTCGCTGGTCGTTGTCATCGACCTCATCTATCTTGCGGCAACTGCCTACATGATGGACCTCGAGGTCTTCCAAGACGCCGGCTGGGCACTACGACGAGACCAGGATCTCTACTCACCAGAGTTTCCCACCAGATCGGGTTTCCGCTTCATCTACCCACCGTTTGCGGCGCTGCTGTTTTACCCGCTGACCTGGGCGGGGCCGGTGACCCTGCAGATCATCTGGACGTTCGCCACGCTGGCGGTGGTGTGGGCGATGCTGTGGATGGTCTTCACTCGTCTCGGCTCTGAGCGTCCGAAGCTGATGGCTACCTGCGTGCTCGGTGTTGTGATGCTGCTCGACCCGCTGCGCGCCAACGTGCTCTTCGGGCAGATCAACGTCTTCCTCGCGCTGCTGGTGGTCTCCGATGTGCTGGGCTTTTTGCCCAAGAAACTGCGTGGACTGGGCGTGGGTATCGCGGCGGGAATTAAGATCACCCCCGCGGCATATGCGCTGGTGTTCCTCATGCGCCGTGACTTTGCGGCCGTGGCCAAGAGCTTCTGCTGGTTCCTGGTAACCGTCGCCATTGGTTTCGCCGTGCGCTTTAAGGAGTCCATCTACTTCTGGACCGATGAGTTCTTCGCCGGCAACCGCGGTGGCGCCCCGACCTATGAGGCCAACCAGGCGTTCAGTGGTCTGCTCGCCCGCGCCGGGGTGGAGGGTACCGCGCTCGATATTGGCATCTACGGTTTCTTCCTCATCGGTGCCATCGCTGCTGCTTTCGTGGCGTGGATCTACCACCGCAACGGCTATGATGTCGCAGCCCTTGGTTTCGTTGCGCTGGCGGTCAGCTTCGCCGGGCCATACGCGGTCAGCCACCACTGGTCGATCGTCATGGTCTTCGTGCCGCTGGTGCTCTTCGTCCGCGAGATTGGGCACATTATTGTCGGTGTCCTGTTCATGATCGCCCACTGGTGGGCACCGTACAAGGTGTTCGTGGGCAATGACTTCGGCCACGCTGCCAATGTGGGGCAGTGGTTCTACGGCAACATGCAGGGAATCATGGGGGGCGTGCTCTTCTTCACCTGCCTGGGCTACGCAATCTACCTCTGGCGCAAGCCCAGTCGCGTGCGGGCACAGGCAGCTGCTTAACGACGGGCTTGCTTAACGACGACGCTTCGTCCTCGCAGTAGCCTGCTCCTCCCACGGGTTCTCCGGCCACGGGTGCTTGGGGTAACGGCCCCGCATCTCGGAGCGAACCTGTGCGTAGGCGCCATTCCAGAAACTTTCCAAGTCCTGAGTGACCGCGAGTGGTCGCTGAGCCGGTGACAGCAAATGCATTGTCACCGGCTTTTCCAATACCTGCGGGGTCTCCGCCAGGCCGAAGCACTCCTGCAACTTCACGGCGAGCACAATCTTTGCCTCAGGGTTCGTGGGGTCCTCCGGGTACTCCAGGCGAATCTTCGAACCGGAGGGGACCTCTAGGCGTTCGGGCACCAGCCGGTCGAAGTCCGAAGCCTCCGGCCAGGGCAGCAGGCGGCGGAGGTGCTCGGCATCTAGCTTGGGTGGGGTCGGGCGGTCCAGCTCGCCAGCAAAGAGGAGCTCGGCCTGGGCCGCGAGCCCTGCGGGGGAGACATCCGGCCATGGGGCACCGCGATGAGTGTGGAGAAAGGCCATGCGGCGGCGGAGTTGTTCGGTGTCGCGGTCGAGGCTGGGGGAGGCGTCGGCAAGCGCTTTGGCAAGCCAGGCGGAGTTGGCGGCAATGCACTGCTCGGGCGTCGGGGAGACCTGGCGGGAGGACAGCTCGATGGCGCCGAGCAGGTCGCGCTCGCGGGCGCGAACGCGGCCCTGTTCGACGCGCGCCGTGGTTTCCGTGTGGGCGAGGTGGCCGGCGGCGAGCATGGCGATTTCCAGGTCAATTGCCTCGCCGTCGCGGATGAGCGCGCGGCCGTGTGAGAGCCGCGAGATGTCGGCGGCCGCAATCCACTCGTGGCCGCGCAGGTCAGAACCGCGGGCGAGTTCCGCTGCGGTGCCGCCGGTGAAAAGGTACTCGTCGGAACTCGCACTGCGCCGTCGCCCGATGAAATCCGGCCACGCCAGGGCCGTGACCAGCGCGGGGATGTCCGAGGGCAGCAGATTGGCGGGGGCTTCAGTATCCAGCTCAATGCGGCGCACCTGCTTGGCCAAGCCGCGGGCATCGGTGAGTTTCTCCACCGCGCGTGCGACCGCGTCGGCGTGCTGCGGCATCATGGCCGTGGCGGTCAGCAGCGCGCGTCCCATGCGCGGATGCACCGGCAGGGTAGCCAGGGTGCGGCCGAGTTCCGTGATGTCACCGGCCTCATCAACAGCGCCCAGGCCAGCGAGAATGCGGTTTGCAGCCTCGGCGTGGTGGGGTGGTGGGGCGTCGAGAAGCTTCAGTCCCTGCATCCCCGGCGTGCCCCACGCGGCGGCGTCGAGGAGCGCTTGGGTCAGGTCGGCGACCTCGATTTCCGGCGCGGGCCAGGCGGGAAAGGACGCGAATTCCGACTGGGAGACGCAGCGCACCACGATGCCCGGGCCCTCACGTCCCGCTCGGCCAGCGCGCTGGTTCGCGGAGGACTGCGCACACGAGCTGGTGACCAGGCCGGAGAAGCCACGCGCAATGTCGAGTCGCGGTCCGCGCGCGAGGCAGGCGTCGACAACGGCGCGCACGCCCGGCACAGTCACGGATGATTCCGCAATCGCGGTGGACACAATTACGCGTCTACCATCCGCTTGCCGACGGAACACGCGGTCCTGCTCCTCGGAGCTCTGCTGGCCGTGCAGCGTCAGCACCGCCACCTCCGAGGAATCCGCGATATAACCCGCGCAGCGTTCCACCTCGCGGATGCCGGGGAGGAAAACCAGCACATCACCGGCGGCTTCTTCCGTGAGTGTGCTGGCCTGGGCGGCAACGTGCTGCAGGAAGTCGTCGGTCACACCGCGTGCATCCAGCCGTTGCGGAAAGGGCGCGTAGCGGATGTCCAGCGGGTGGATTGCCGCCTCCGCAGCCACGATGGGAGCCGGGGCAGAGCCACCGAGCAGGGTCGCGAACTTCGGCGCGTCCACCGTTGCCGACATAGCGACAAGGCGCAGGTCATCGCGGATATCCCGCAAGTCGCGCACCATCGCCAGCACTAAATCGGTATCCAAGCCGCGCTCGTGCACCTCGTCGATGAGCACCGCGCTGGCATCCACGTCGCCGTCGCGCAGCAGTCGACGCAGCAGCACACCGGGAGTGACAAACTCCACGCGGGTGGCGCGGGAAACTTTTGTGTCGCCACGCACCGAGTAACCAACTTCCCCACCGAGCTTCGTGCCCGACAGCTGTGCCAACCGCCGCGCTGCCGAGCGCACCGCCACGCGCCGGGGAGTCGTGACCACAATGCGGCCGCCCAGGGTGTTGGCCACTGCCGGTGGAACCAAAGTGGTCTTGCCGGTACCCGGTGGGGCCTGGACTACTACGTCGTGGTCGCGCACGGCGTCGGCAAGCGAGGCGAGCTGCGACGCGAACGGCAGGCCTGCAGAAATGTTCTGCAAATTGAACTGGAAATCGGTGCTCATAGAACTGGTAGTAACTCCGGAAAGGCGGGTAAAGTGCCTGCATATGCAGGACTTATCTCGTTTTGGTTGGCTTTCAGTGGGGGCGGCGGTCGTCACCATCGCGCTGAAGTTTTGGGGCTACACTCTGACCGGATCGGTGGGCCTGCTTTCCGACGCGACGGAGTCGATTGTCAATCTGGTTGCGGCAGTTGTCGCAATTATTGTGCTCAAGGTTATCGCGCGGCCCGCGGACCGCGATCATGAGTTCGGCCATTCCAAGGCAGAGTACTTCTCGGCCGGGCTGGAAGGTGCCATGATCTTCGTGGCGGCGGTGGCCATTATTTATGTCTCCATCGAGCGGTTGGTGAACCCGCAGCCGATTGAGCAGATTGGCCTGGGCCTCGTCGTGACCGTAATTGCCTCGGTGATCAATGGTGCGGTGGCGCTGATTCTGCTTAAGGCCGGGCGCCAACACAACTCCCTGGCGCTGACCGCCGACGGCAAGCATCTGATGACCGACGTGTGGACCTCCGCCGGTGTGCTTGTAGGTGTGGCGCTGGTGTGGGCTACCGGCCTGTGGTGGCTCGACCCGATTATCGCGCTGGCCGTGGCCGTAAACATCCTGGTCACCGGCTACAAGCTGCTGCGCGATTCCGGTAACGGCCTGATGGACAAGGCCATGGAGGGCGACGACCGCGTGGCGGTGGATGAGATTTTGGCCTCGCACCGTGACCGGAGTCGTGGCATCGACGTCCACGAAATCCGCACTCGCGAGTCGGGGTATCAGAAGTTCATTGAGTTTCATGTGCTGGTGCCGGGCGCGTGGAGCGTGGAGCGCGGTCACGATGTGCTTACCGCGATGGAAGATGAGCTGCGGGAGCGTTTCCCAGGTGTGCATATCTCCTCGCATCTGGAGCCAATTGAGGACGAACGCGCCTATGGGGATGTGCAGTTGTAACGCGTGTGAGGCAAATTCCACGAAAGCGCTGAAAGTGATGAGCCTTACACTTTAAGATTGTGTATACAAAATCATGCACTGTTTAAGTCCACTCGAAGGAACTGCATAAATGACCTCCGAAGCCTCAACCACTTCCACTGGGGATAGCCGTTTTTCCGCGAAGAGCCCGAAGTTGCCGGAGCCGTGCCCTCGGCAGGACATCATTATTCCGGCTAATGACCGCGTCCTGCTGCGCGGAACCATGTTCCGCCCGAAGGAGAACCCAGAGAACATTCCCAACGGCATCATCACCGTTCACTCCGGTACCGGTGTGCCGCAGGGTTTCTACCACCGTTTCGCTGAGACCGTGGCAGAAAAGGGCTACGGCGTTATCACCTATGACTACCGCGGAATTGGCCAGTCCGCTCTGAAGACTGACCAGAACAATGAAGACATCCGGATGTCGGACTGGATCACCAAGGATATTCCGGGTGTGATTGAGTGGGCCAAGGAGACCTACCCGGACGTGCCGCACTTCGCTGTCGGCCACGCGGTTGGTGGTCACGGCATCGTCTACGCCGGCTCCGAGGGCACCTATGACGCAGCGGCGTTGGTCAACTGCCGCGGTATGCGTATTTCCAAGGTGCCGTCAGTGGCGGGCAAGGTCCGCGCATTCTTCATCTTCAATATTCTCGGCCCGATTAGCGGTTTCATTACCGGCCATATTCCGGCGTCGGCGTGGCGTCTGGCTGTTGAGCCGCCGAACGGTGTCATGCGTCAGTGGGCTCGCTGGGCTCGCAAGGAAGGCTACTTCTTCGACGACTCCGAGTTCGACTTCGCTAACCGCTTCTCCAAGGCTCCGCAGCCGTTCCTGTCCATCCGCGTTCCGGATGATTACTGGACTGAGGAGTCCTCGGCAGACCTGATCACCAATGTGATGAGCTCTGCTGAAAAGATTGAAAAGCGCCAGGCTCAGCCGGCTGGCGGCAAGGGCGTGGGCTACGGTGGTTACTTCCGCTCCGGTCACGAGAAGGAGTGGGACGAGCTGCTGGCCTGGTTCCAGGCCAACAAGGGCTAAGTAGGAGGTTTTATGGCGATTTCCCAGGTAGAAACGCCTTTCGGCGTGCTTGGAATCGCCACCTCCGCTCGCGGGGTCGTCGAAGTCAATCTCTTAGGCCCCGTGCTTGACGACGACCCCAGCGCCGCCGACCCCGAAGCGCAAGCGGTGGCGGAACAGGCAGCGCAGCAGTTCCGCGAGTACTTTGCCGGGCAGCGCCGCGAGTTTGCGCTGCCGCTGGACTGCGACATATTCACCCAGGATTCTTTCCGCGCTCGTGCGCTGACCGCACTGCGCGACGTGCCGTATGGCCAGGTTGTGACCTACGGTGAGCTCGCTGAAATGGCCGGATCACCCCGTGCCGCCAGAGCTGCTGGCTCGGCCTGTGCCACCAATCCGCTGGGCATTCTGATTCCCTGTCACCGCGTGGTGCCCGCCAGTGGGGGAGCGGGGTCTTTCGGATCCTATGCCGGCGGCCGCGAAATGAAGCGCTGGCTGCTCGAACTCGAAGGTTGGCAAACAGTTATTCTTTAATGCATGACTTCGCATTCTCCGCGCGACCAGTTCGCCACCGAATTTGAGAACATCATCCGCAACCGCCGTGCCACGCGCGTCTACGCTGACGAACCGCTTGACGACGCTGACGTGCGCCGCCTCCTGGAGCTATCTCTGGAAGCTCCCAGCGCCTTTAACATTCAGTCTCGGGCTATCGTGCGCATCGAGGACCCTGAGGTGCGCCAGCAGGTAGTGGAAGCTGCCGGTGGTCAGAAGCAGGTTGCCAATGCGCCGCTGCTGCTCGCCTTCATTGGTGAGCCGACCGGCTGGAAGCGCGGTATTCCACGCCTGGTTGAGGCCAACAAGGCGACTGGCCTGTGGGACGAAGTTGCCGCTGCCGAGCGGGAAGCCTCGATGACCTCCTTCCATAAGGTCCGCGAGGAAAAGGGTCTCTCCCGCGAGTTCGCAATCCGCGACGCCATGATTGCCGCTTCTTTCGCTATGGTCACTGCCAGCGCCTTTGGTTGGGCTAGCTCCCCGATGACGGGCTTTAGTGAGCAGAAGGTCAAGGAAGCTATCGGTGCCGGTGACACCGATGTGGCGGTAGCGCTGTTGCTGGCCATCGGTGTCCCGGGTGAGTTCCCGGCTCACCCGGGCCGTTTCGAGTTCGAGCAGCGCGCCTACACCGACCGCTACGAGGCGTAGCAGCCCTAGCCCTACAGCGCGAGCGCTACCTCAACGGCCTGGCGGATGGCACGCTTTGCGTCCAGCTCAGCGGCCACGTCCGCGCCGCCGATGATGGTGACATTGGAGTTATCGCCGGTGACGCTCTCGCGATCCTTGCCGCCCAGGCAGTCCAGATTGGATACCTGACCAGTACAGACAATCACGTTGTCAACCGCGATGACCTGTTGCTTTTCATCGATGGTGATGTGCAGGCCCTCGTCATCGATACGGTTGTAGGTGACGCCGGTGTACTGCTTGACACCGGCCTTCTTGATCTCCGCACGGTGAACCCAACCAGTGGTCTTGCCCAGGCCCTTACCGATGCGGGAGGTCTTGCGCTGCAGCAGGTGCACCTCGCGCTCAACCTCAAACTCCTCAGCCGCGCCAGAGACCGTGCCCGGCTTGGTCAGACCCGCGCGGAACTCCGCAGGGTCACCGACGCCCCAGGCGTCCTTCCAGGCTTCGATGGTCTGGTTCGGCTTGCGAGTGAGGTATTCACACACGTCCACACCGATACCGCCAGCACCGATGACGGCCACCTTGTTGCCGGCCTGCTTCGCACCCGAGAGCAGCTCGTCGTAACGAATGACCTTCTCGTGGTCGATACCGTCAATGCCCGGGATACGCGGGGTGACACCCGTGGCCACAATCACGTGGTCAAACTTGGTCTTGAGCTCGTCGACGTCGGCACGCGTGTTCAGGTGAACCGGAACTTCGAGGACCTCCAGGCGACGGGAGAAGTACTTCAGCGTCTCGCCATAGTCCTCCTTGCCCGGAATCTTTGCGGCGAGGTTGAACTGGCCACCAATCTGGTCGGCGGCCTCGAAAATCTCTGGGTGGTGACCGCGCTGAGCTGCGGCTTCCGCGAAAGCGAGTCCAGCCACACCAGCGCCGATGACGGCGATGCGCTTGGCCTTGTCCTTCGCAACCGGCACGGATACCAACTCGGTTTCGTAAGCAGCCTTCGGGTTGACCAAACAGGTGGAGCGCTTGGCCGCGAAGGTGTGGTCCAAGCAGGCCTGGTTACAGGCGATACAGGTGTTAATCTGGTCAGCTCGACCATCGCCCGCCTTGATGGCGAAGTCCGGGTCAGCCAGCAGTGGGCGGGCCATGGAAATCAAGTCCGCATTGCCGTCAGCGAGGATCTTCTCCGCAACCTCGGGGCGGTTGATTCGGTTGGAGGCTGCCACCGGGACGTCGACAAGCGAACGGAGACGACCCGTCAGATCCGTGAATGCGGCGCGCGGCACGGACGTGACGATGGTGGGGACGCGTGCTTCGTGCCAGCCGATACCGGTGTTGAAGACATCGACGCCAGCCTCGACCAGACGCTGCGCGAGTTCAGTGGTCTCGGACCAGGTCTGGCCGTCTTCCACCAGGTCAAGCAGCGAAATGCGGTACTGCAGTAGGAAGTCCTCGCCCACCTCGGCGCGAATGCGGCGGACAATTTCGATGGGCAGGCGCATGCGAGCCTCGGCGCTGCCACCCCAGTTGTCCGAGCGGTGGTTGGTGCGCTCGGCCAGGAACTGGTTGAGCAGGTAACCCTCGGAACCCATAACCTCGATGCCGTCGTAACCGGCGCGCTTTGCGAGCTTCGCGGCGCGGACATAAGCGCCGATAGTGCGTGAGACATCAAAGCCGGTGAGGCGGTGAGCCTTAAACGGGCTAATCGGCGACTGACCGGTATTGGCGGAGCGAGCCAGCGGGCTGTAGCTGTAACGACCGGCGTGCAGCACCTGCAGCACGATGTGGCTGCCGTGGGAGTGCACGAGGTCAGTAACGCGGCGGTGATTGTCCGCCATGCGCTTCGACGCCATCATCGAACCGGCCGGAGTCAGCCAACCCTCGATGTTGGGAGCATAACCGCCGGTGACGATGAGCCCCACGCCACCTTCGGCGCGCCGACCCAGGTAGGCAGCCAGCTTGGGGATATCACGGGTGCGATCTTCCAGGCCGGAGTGCATTGAGCCCATGATGATGCGATTGCGCAGAGTTAGAGGACCGACGTCGAGAGGGGAGAGAAGATGTGGGAAGTGAGGCTGGTCAGACATGCAACCAGTATCGCGGTTTTAGCGGCTGTGTATGAGGTGAATCGGAAAAATTCCGGCACAGTTTTATATACGTTTCACGTGGAACATCAGGTGTAAAGCACACGCAGTCTTCGGCGCAGGAGGGTGTCGTATGACTACAGTCGGGGATATTAGTAGACGCATGTAGCAAGGAGTTGAGCCCCCATGACCTCTGAAACTTCAACTAATGGCAAGAAAGTAGCTGTAGTTACCGGTGCTTCTTCCGGTATTGGTGCAGCCACTGCCAAGCAGTTCGCAGCTGAAGGTTTCCGCGTTGTGCTGGGAGCCCGCCGCGAGGACAAGCTGGAGGCTGTCGCGGAGGAGATTCGCGCTGCCGGTGGTGAAGCGACGGTCTACAAGGTTGACGTCACCTCTGACGCCGATGTGGCGGCGCTGGCTAAGGCCGAACCGCGCGTCGACGTGCTGGTTAACAACGCCGGTGGCGCCTGGGGCATGGAATCGGTTGAAGGCGCTGTCGAGGAAAAGTGGCGCTGGATGTACGAGGTCAACGTGCTGGGCACCCTGCGCGTCACCCGCGCGCTGCTGCCCGCATTGAAGTCCACTAGCGGCATTGTGCTCACCGTCGGCTCGATTGCCGGCCGTCAGGTCTACACCGGCGGCGCCGGTTACAACGCAGCCAAGCACGCTGAGCGCGCGCTGGTGGAAGTCCTGCGTCAAGAGGTTGCTGCCGATGGCGTGCGCGTCACCGAAATCGATCCGGGGCGCGTCCACACCGACTTCTCACTCGTGCGTTTCGACGGCGACGAGACCAAGGCCGCAGCGGTCTACGATGGCGTTGAGTCGCTGACCGCCGATGATGTTGCCGACATCATTGTGTTCGCGGCCACCCGTCCGAAGCGCGTCAACATTGACTTCCTGCAGGTGACCCCCATCGACCAGGTGGGCGGCGCGAAGCCGAAGAAGTAAACCGACTACATAGAGGAGCCGTACATGAGCATCGATATTGCCGCTGACACCAAGATTGCCCTGGTCACGGGTGCAAGCCGTGGTATTGGCCTGGCGGTCGCCAAGGATCTCTCCCGTGACCACCATGTCATTGTGGGCGCTACCAGTGCTGAGTCTGCCGAGAAGGTGGCGTCGCAGTTGCCGTCGGCAAGCGTATTCGTTGCTGATCTGGGTGATACCGACGCCGTAAACGCGGAAGTGGCAAAGCTGTTGGAGGCGCTCGGTGGGCGCGGGCTGGATGTGCTCGTGCACTCGGCGGGCGTGTACGTCGATGGGGACGTGGCGGAGGTTTCGCGTGCGGACTGGTCGCGAATTATGGACATCAACGTCGTCGCCGTCGCCGACCTGACACGCCAGCTGCTGCCAGCGCTGCGCAAGGCGGAGGGCACGCTGGTAACCATCAACTCGGGCTCGGGATTCCGCGCTTCAGCTGGTACTTCACCGTATGCAGCGTCGAAGTTCGCGCTGCGGGCCTTCACCGATGCGCTGCGCGAGGAAGAGCGTGGCGCGGTTCGAGTCAGCTCCGTGCACCCCGGGCGCGTCGATACCGATATGCAGGTTCAGCTGCAGTCGAATTGGCACCGCGATGATGCTGATTGGCGTTACGACGGCACGAAGTTCATGCGGCCTGAATCGATCGCAGCCGCAGTACGTCTGGCCGTTGATACCGGAGCGGATGCCAACGTGGATGAAATCCAGGTGCGCCCGCGCGGATAGCCGCGCAAAAGGTAGCTGAGACAAGCAAAAAGTGTGCCCACCAGGCGGATAGCCGGTGGGCACACTTTCGTGTGCAGGCTTCTTACTGAGCGTCCAGATTCAGGCGCTCGTGCATCGCCTTGACCTCGCGCGGGACAACCTTGCCGATGGCGTTGCGCGGCAGGGAGTCGACGAAGAAGACGCGGTCCGGAGTGGAGTGCTCGGCCAGAGTTTCGCGGACGTACTCGCGCAGCATGTCCTCGGTGAGGTTCTTGCCGGCCTCATTGTCCTCGCGGACAACGTAGAGGAACAGGTCAGCGAAAATCTCGTCGTTTTCGTTGCTGCCGTGGCAGAAGACATCGGCGATGCCCGGCACCGGGCCCAGAATTTCTTCGACCTCGCGTGGGAAGACGTTCTCGCCGCCCTTGATCACCATGTCGTCGGAGCGACCACAGATGTACAGGTAGCCGTCCTGGTCGATACGGCCGAGGTCACCAATCTGGAACAGGCCATCGACGGTGGTGAACTTGTCCTTCTTGTTCAGGTAACCGATGAAGGAGAGCTCCTGAGCGGTGTGGATCATGCCAACCTCACCCGGCTCGACTTCCTTGCCGTCGTCACCCAGGATGCGAACCTTGGCGCCAATTGCCGGGCGACCTGCGGAGTCCGGGCGGGCTGCGAGGTCCGCGCCGGATGCGATGGAGCACAGGCCGGCCTCGGTGGAGCCGTAGAAGTTACAGATAACCGGACCGAAGCGGTGAGTCAGCGCGGAGACGAGCCAGCCCGGGATGGCGTTACCAGAGGAGACAATGAAGCGGAACGGGCCAATCTTGCGGTTCGGCTCCTCATCCAGAACATCCTTGATCTGGCGCAGGAAGAAGGCCGCGGAAATCATGCCGTTACAGCCGTACTGTTCACACTGGTCAACAGCCTTCTTCGGGTCGAAGACACGCATGGTGACAATGGTGGAGCCGGTAGCCATGCCAATCAGCACATTTGCCCAGCCCCAGGCGTGGAACATGGATGCGGACTGGTGAATGACCATGTTGCGGCGCCACGGAATACGATCGGCGATTGCACCCACGGTTGCCGGTGTCTTGGGCTCATTGCGCAGGACACCCTTCGGGATGCCGGTGGTGCCGGAGGACATGATGATGATGCGTCCCTGCTCCGGCTTCGGATCTAGCTTGGCGTTCGATGTACGACCTTCTTCAATGAGGTCTTCCATGAACACGAAGTTCTTGCCCGCGTTCTTGCGGGTCTCCGGCTTGGTCACGGAGGTAATAACGACGGTGACATCGTCGAGGTCTTCTGGCAGGTTGCCCAGGAACTCGTCATCGACGAACAGGAACTTGGCCTTATTCTGGTCAACGACACCGCGAATCTGAGTCGGGCCGGAGCCGATGTTCATCAGCATAATTTCGGAGCCGATGAATCCCTTGATGGCCATCGGCAGGATGATGCCGCGGCCGTTGCGTGCGATAACGCCGAAGCTGGACTTCTGGGTCATGCCACGGTCCATCAAGGCGCGAGCCAGGGCGTGAGAGTTGTCAAGCAGCTGAGAATAGGTGAGTTCACCGTCATCGTCGACAAGGGCGAGGCGATCCGGGTAGCGCAGCGCACTCATGGAAATCAGGCTGGCGACGGAGAACTTCAGGCGACGCAGGTAATCGAGAATCTTCGGCGCCGTCTTCGGAGTCATGTACAGGGCACCAGTACGCAGGAGTGGTGGAATCGACTGGGCAAAAGCCTTGATTTGGAGCCCAAGTGGTACTTCCGGAGCCTTCATTTCAGCTGCCATGGGTGAGAATCCTCCAAGATGATGGACAAGCGATTAATAGCGCCAAGCGACTCTTTAGTCACACTGACACCATCAGTCACGGTAGTGCGATTTTGTAACAACCAGACTTTAACAAACCTGTGCCGCGTCAAAAAGTAGTTTCCACGAAGAAAAGTAAAAAATACGCAGTCGGCGTGCGCAATGCTTTACGACGGGTACCTTTTCGCGTACGGGCTCGAGGATACAGTGTTATCAAACAGTTATAAACCGACAGGAAGCAGTGAATATAACGAAAAGATAACACTACGGTAACGAATTCAATTCTGATATTGACGTATATAACTCTATGAACCCAGGGGTTTTCGGTTGGTTTGTTTGACGGGGCGGGCAGTAGCTGAATGGCGGTCGCCCCCAGAAATTAGGGGGCTAGGAATCTTCAGAAAAATAGAAATGTTCGCGACTAGGAGGGGCGGAGGTTGCGAACACGTAGCTAAATAGGTGACATATTCGCCGGCTTGAGCCTCGGTGTGTGGCATCGGTGAGCGCCGGAGGAAGTTGCCCTAATTCAGGGTTAGGGCGGCAAGTGCGGGCTCATCCTCTGGTGTGCAGGTAGAGAGCCAACGGTCGATGGCATCGTACTCCGCCTGTGTGAGCCACAGGTGGTATTTCTGTTTTACTGCCACCTGGCGAGCGACATACTGGCAGCGAAATGGCTTATTGGCGGGTACCCAGGATGCGGCATCGCTATCCCGCTTCTGTTGATTGGCGGGGCCATCGACGGCCAAGAGGTTGAGGGGGTCATTGGCAAAGTCCTGCCGAACCTCGGGCGGGAGTTGCTGTGCCCCCTTTTGCCAGGCGTCGCTTAAGGCTACGACATGGTCGATTTGAACGGCAGAAGAGGTATCGCGGCCACGCTGGAACTCAATCATCGTGCCGGTATAGGGATCCAGTAATTGCCCTGAAAGCACGACGCAATCGTGGCTATTTGGTTTGTACTCCTTATTAATAAGGTCACGATTCAAAATATCGTTTCGCGTGTCACATCCGTTGTGCCCAAACTCGGCAGAGATGTCGTCGCTCCAACGTTGCCCGAACTCATCGCGCGCATAGCCGGTTTTCGGTGCGCGCCCTTTTACCTCCAGCTGGTTGAGGGCGCTACGGATGCCGTCGATAGGCGATGTGCCGGGCGCTGGGGTGTCCGGGGCGGCGGGGGTGTGGGGCGCTTCGGGAATCTCGGGCGCGGGTTCCTCTGGCTCGGGCGTAAATGCGGGTGCCGGTGCCGGGCTGTATGACTGGCTCTCTGGAGTGGGGGCTGTGGGGGCCGTGCAGCCGCTGAGGATTGTCGCTGCGCCGATAAGGAGGGCGAGGCCCTGCAGTGGCGAGCGGAAACGACGGTTGGCGAGCATGGAGCTAACCATAGCGGTGGGGGCGGATTGGGTATGGAGGGAGGTTTGCTAAAGAATCGAACAATTGTGCGTAGTTAGCGGGGGTGGTAGCTCGATTAGGGGGTTATGGCGTTAAAGCGGGTAGTAAAAGCCCGGTTTTAGTCGAACGGGAAGGGTGTTCTAGCTCCTTCGGGGGTGGGTAAATATAGCTAGTTCCCTAAATACGTATTGCAATACGCCTAGATGAAAGTGCATTGTTAAAACAGTTGGAAATATAGATAACCCGTGTCCCCCAATTGGCACATTGCACCTACAAGGGGAAAACAGCCATGACAGCTAAGACAGCCATGACTCTGACCGAAATAGCGACCACATTGCCTCGTGGTCCTCAGAGGGAAGGTCTCTACCGCCCGTCGAACGAACACGATGCGTGTGGCGTGGCCTGTGTCGCCGACATTTACGGTCGCCAGACCCATGACATTGTGGAAAAGGGCATTCAGGCACTGATCAACCTCGACCACCGCGGTGCCGCCGGTGCAGAGAAAACCACCGGCGACGGTGCCGGCATTCTCATTCAGGTGCCGGATGCCTACTACCGCGCTGAGCTGAGTAAAGAAGGCGTCATTTTGCCGCCGGCTGGCACCTACGCCACCGGTATTGCGTTCCTGCCGCAGTCGCGCATGGCCACCCTTGATGCCATCCGGGCTATTGAAGACATCTGCGCCGAAGAGGGCATCGAGATCTTGGCATGGCGCGATGTGCCGATTAACGCTGACGGGCTTGGCCAGATGGCTCGCCAGGCTATGCCGGTGCTGCGTCAGCTCTTCGTTACCGCGAAGAACTACGAGGGTCGCCAGCTCAGCGATATCGATCTCGACCGCAAGATGTTCTTCCTGCGTAAGCGCTGCGAGCGTGAGCTGGGTGAACAGGGCGCTGGCGAGGGCTCTGGTGGCGACACCGTGTACTTCCCGTCGCTGTCCAGCCGCACGATCGTCTACAAGGGCATGCTGACTACTCCGCAGCTGAAGGATTTCTACCTTGACCTGCAGCAGAAGGAAGTCACTTCCGCGCTCGCCATCGTGCACTCACGCTTTTCCACGAACACTTTCCCGTCCTGGCCGCTGGCACACCCGTACCGCTACGTCGCTCACAATGGCGAAATCAACACCGTGCGCGGCAACGAGAACTGGATGCGCGCCCGCGAGTCGCTAATTCGCTCTGGCAAGCTGGGCAACATCGACCGCGCGCTGCCGGTGTGCGACCCCAACGGTTCTGACACTGCGCGTTTCGACGAGGCCCTGGAGTTACTGCATCTCGGTGGTCGTAGTCTCCCGCATGCGGTCATGATGATGGTTCCGCAGGCCTGGGAGCACGACGACAATCTCAGCCCGCAGGTTCGCGCGTTCTACGAGTACCACGCCTGCCTGATGGAGCCGTGGGACGGCCCCGCTGCCATCTGCTTTACCGACGGCCAGGTCATCGGTGCCACCCTGGATCGCAATGGTCTGCGCCCGGGGCGCATCTGGGTGACCGACGAGGGCCTGGTGGTGATGGCCTCCGAAGCTGGTGTCCTGGATATCCCGCCGGAGCAGATTGTGCAGCGCACGCGCGTGCAGCCGGGGCGCATGTTCCTGGTGGACATGAAGGCCGGTCGCATTATTGAGGACAAGGAGATTAAGTCCACGCTGGCCGCCACCGGGCCATACGAGGAATGGATCAAAGAGGGCCTGGTCGACATCACCGACCTGCCACGAGAGCGCTACCAGTACATGCCGCATGCCCGCGCGGTGTTACGACAGCGCGTCTTCGGCATCACCGAAGAAGACGTTGACCTCATCATCCGCCCGATGGCACTCACCGGCGCGGAGGGCCTGGGTTCGATGGGCTCAGACACGCCGATTGCGGCACTGTCCAACCGCCCTCGCATGCTGTTCGACTTCTTCTCGCAGCGGTTCGCGCAGGTTACCAACCCGCCGTTGGACTCGCTGCGCGAAAAGTCCATCACCAGCATGAATACGTTGCTGGGTGCAGAGACCAACATCCTGGAGCCCACCGCCGATGCCGCCCGTCGCATCCGGCTTGAGCATCCAATCCTGGACAACCACGACTTTGTCACCCTGTGCCAGGCGGGCAAGAACGAGGAGTACTCCGAGTTCCGTGCCGAGGTCATCTCTGGCCTGTACCCGGTCGCCCGCGGTGGCCGTGGCCTGCGCAACGCTATCCGTCGTGTTCGCCGTGAGGTCTCTGAGGCCATTGACCGTGGTGCCCGACTGATTGTGCTGTCTGACCGTGAGTCCAACGAGCGCTTTGCCCCCATCCCGTCGCTGCTGCTGACCTCCGCGGTCCACCACCACCTGGTGGAGGAGCGCACTCGCACGCGCGCCAGCCTCATCATTGAGGCTGGCGACGCCCGCGAGGTGCACCACATGGCCATGCTGCTGGGCTTTGGTGCCGATGCCATTAACCCATACATGACTTTCGAAACCATCGATGAGCTGCGCATGAAGGACCAGCTCGGAGCTCTGACGTTGGATCAGGCCTGCTCGAACTACTGCAAGGCTGCCTCCAAGGGCGTGCTGAAGGTCATGTCCAAGATGGGTATCGCCTCACTGCAGTCCTACCGTGGCGCTCAGCTGGCCGACACCGTCGGTCTGTCGCAGGAGTTCCTGGACGAGTACTTCACCGGCGCTGTTTCTCCGCTGGAAGGTATTGGTCTCGACGAGGTCGCAGAAGATGTTGCCGCCCGTCACCGCAGCGCATTCCTGCCGCGTCCGGAAGAGCAGGCACACCGTGAGCTGGATCTCGGCGGCGAGTACAAGTGGCGCCGCGAAGGCGAGTACCACCTATTCAACCCAGAGACAATCTACACGCTGCAGCATGCGACCCGCACTGGTCAGTACGCGGTCTTCCGCGACTACACCAACAAGGTTGATGAGCAGACCAAGCAGCTGGCAACTCTGCGCGGCATGCTCGAGTTCGCCTCAGATCGCGAGCCGATCGACATTGAAGAGGTCGAACCGGTCTCGAGCATCGTCAAGCGTTTCTCCACCGGCGCAATGAGCTATGGCTCCATCTCTGCGGAGGCACATGAGACGCTGGCCATCGCTATGAATCGCCTGGGCGCCATGTCCAACTCCGGCGAGGGCGGCGAGGACCCAGACCGTTTCGAAATGGAGGCCAACGGCGACTGGAAACGCTCTGCCATCAAGCAGGTAGCTTCGGGTCGCTTCGGTGTGACCAGCCACTACCTGTCCAACTGCACCGACATCCAGATCAAGATGGCCCAGGGTGCAAAGCCCGGCGAGGGTGGCCAGTTGCCACCGAACAAGGTCTACCCGTGGATCGCGGAAGTCCGCATCACCACCCCGGGCGTGGGTCTGATCTCGCCGCCACCGCACCACGACATCTACTCAATCGAGGATCTGGCACAGCTCATCTACGACCTCAAGAACGCCAATCCGCGCGCCCGCATTCACGTCAAGCTCGTCTCCGAGCAGGGCGTGGGCACCGTCGCCGCTGGTGTCTCGAAGGCGCATGCCGACGTCGTGCTGATCTCCGGCCACGATGGCGGCACTGGTGCCTCGCCACTGACCAGTCTCAAGCACGCCGGCGGTCCGTGGGAGCTGGGGCTCGCTGAAACCCAGCAGACCCTGATGCTCAACGGGCTGCGCGACCGCATCCGCGTGCAGTGCGATGGCCAGCTCAAGACCGGTCGTGATGTCGTGGTCGCGATGTTGCTGGGTGCTGAGGAGTTTGGTTTTGCCACCGCTCCGCTGGTGGTTGAGGGCTGCGTCATGATGCGCGTCTGCCACCTGGACACCTGTCCAGTCGGTATTGCCACCCAGAATCCGACGTTGCGGAGCAAGTTCACCGGCCGTGCCGAGCACGTGGTCAACTTCTTCACCTTCATCGCCCAGCAGGTCCGTGAATACCTCGCTGAGCTGGGTTTCCGCACCATTGACGAAGCGGTCAGACATGCCGAGTGCCTGCGTCCGCGCAAGGATCTGGGCAACCTTCCGCGCGTCGCAAAGCTTGACCTGGAGCGAATCCTGCACGTTGCCGAAAGCCCCTTCTTTGCGGACCAGGATTCCTACTGCACGAAGGCGCAGGACCACGGCCTTGAGGGCGCGTTGGACGAGCGCCTCATCGACGAAGCGCAGCCCGCGCTGCGTACGGCGCGCGCGAATGGGCTGGCGCCGACACCGGTATCGCTGCACCATGCCATCAGCAATGTGAACCGTTCCGTGGGCACGCGCCTGGGGTATGAAGTCACCAAAGTCGCAGGTAAGCAGGGGCTTGCCGACGACTCCATCGTCGTTAACCTGCTCGGTTCCGCCGGTAACTCGCTGGGTGCGTTCCTGCCGGCCGGTGTGACCATCAAGCTGGAGGGCGATGCCAACGACTTCGTCGGCAAGGGCCTGTGCGGTGGCAAGATTGTGGTTCGACCTTCACGTTCGGCCCCGCCGACCGCGGATGTGGCTACCGACACCATTGCCGGCAATGTCATTGGTTTTGGTGCCACCAGCGGTGAAATCTTCGTTCGCGGCACTGTCGGTGAGCGCTTCTGCGTGCGTAACTCCGGTGCTACGGCCGTGGTCGAGGGCATCGGTAACCACGGTTGCGAGTACATGACCGGTGGCCGCGTCGTAGTGGCGGGCCCGGTCGGTCACAACTTCGGCGCCGGTATGAGCGGCGGTATCGCCTACCTGCTGGATAACGAGGTGACGCGGGCGAACATCAACACCGAGTTGGTCGACATCGTGCCGCTCGACGATGAGGACATCAGCTGGCTGGAGGCAACGCTGTCGAAGCACCGCAAGCTCACGGGTTCTAAGACTCGGTTCCCGGCTACACAGTTCATCAAAATTATGCCGCGTGATTACGCCCGAATTCTCGACGTAGTCGCGAAGGCAAAGGACAACGACGCTGACATCAACGAGGCAATCATGGAGGCAGTAAGCAATGGCTGATCCGAAGGGTTTCATGAAGTTCCAACGCGAAGAGCCTGCTCATCGCCCGGTTCCGCTGCGTCTGATGGACTGGAAAGAGGTCTATGAGGAGGCTAGTCAGGAGCACCTGCAACAGCAGGCTTCTCGCTGCATGGACTGCGGCGTGCCGTTTTGTCACTCGGCCTGCCCTCTGGGCAACATCATTCCGGAGTGGAATGATCTGGTGCGCCAAAACCGCTGGCACGAGGCCTTCGAGCGTCTGCACGCCACCAACAACTTCCCGGAGTGGACGGGCCGACTGTGCCCGGCACCGTGTGAGGGCGGCTGTGTGCTCGGCATCAACGACGATGCGGTGACCATCAAGAATATCGAGTTGGCTATCGTCGAGCGCGGCTTCGATGAGGGTTGGGTGCAGCCGATTGTGCCGACTTTCGACACCGGCCAACACATTGCTGTCATCGGCTCCGGGCCGGCGGGCCTTGCTGCAGCACAGCAGCTCACTCGCGCCGGGCATGATGTCACGGTCTTCGAGCGTGACGACAAGATCGGTGGTCTGATGCGCTACGGCGTTCCGGACTACAAGATGGAGCAGCGTTACCTCGACCGTCGCCTTGAGCAGATGGAAATCGAGGGCACTGAGTTCCGCACCAACATCTCACCGACAGCCGCTGACCTGGCCGATTTCGATGCAGTGGTCCTAGCTACCGGCGCCTCGCTGGCCCGCGACCTGCCCGTTGATGGCCGTGACCTCGAGGGCATTCACCAGGCTATGGAGTACCTGCCGGGTGCCAACCGCGTTGCCGTAGGCGAGCTCGACAGCCCGCCAATTGATGCCAAGGGCAAGAAGGTTGTCGTCATTGGCGGTGGCGACACCGGTATTGACTGCTTTGGTACCGCGCTGCGTCAAGGTGCTGCGTCCGTCACGCAGTTCGATATCCGTCCGCGGGCTCCGAAGTCCCGTGCGGCGTCGACTCCGTGGCCGATGTATCCGCTGGTCTGGAGCGTAGCTACTGCCCACGAAGAAGGTGAGTACACCATCACCGGTTCCGAGCCGCCAGAGGTTACCGAGGCGCTCGGGCTCAACGCCCGCGTCACCGGTGAGACGCTGGGCAAGCGCGTCTTCAACGTCAACACCGTCTCCTTCCACGGCGAGGACGGTCACGTGACCGTCCTGTCCGCCAACGAGGTCGAGGTCATCGATGGCAAGCGCGTGCCCATGGAGGACACGGATTTCGAACTCGATGCCGACCTAGTTCTCATCGCGCTGGGCTTCTCCGGTCCGGAGCGCGGCGGTCTGCCCCATGAGCTGGGGATTCAGTTCAACGATCGCGGTGTGATGATGCGTGACGACGACTACCTCGCCGTGCGCAGCGACATCGAGCAGAACTTCGACGGTCCGGTGTTCGTGGCCGGTGACAATGGCCGCGGGGCCAGTTTGATTGTGTGGGCTATCGCCGAAGGTCGCGCCTGCGCCGAGGCCGTGGACCAGTACTTGATGGGCGAGTCCAATCTGCCGCGCGCTGTCGAGCCGGAGGATGCTCCAATTAAGTTGTAAACCCTGGTTTAGTTCACCACTATGTTGCCGCGTGCCCCCATTTCGGCATGCACCATCTGGTGGTCGACAAAGCGGTACGTGCCAGGCTCCGGGAATTCGGCCTCAACATAACCACCCTGCGCGGCACCGAGGTCAAGGGCTTGGGCACCGCCCACGCCGTCGTCAAGCAAAAGCGCGCCCTCCTTGTACACGCGATGGAACTGCGTGCCGACGATATGGAAGCTCGTGCCCTTGTTGGGGCCGGCGGCAAGTACCCAGAAACGTACCGTCTCACCTGCGCGAATGCGAATTGGGTGGGTGAGATACTGGTCGGGGTAGCCGTTGAACTTGTAGATATCGGGGTCCTCGGCCATGGTCTTGTCGGCGTCGGGGCCGTCCTCGCCCCAGTAGCTTTCCGACTGCACCAGAAGAACCTCGTGGTCAACATCAGTGAGATTCGGTGGGTCGATGATGACGGCACCGTGCATACCGGCAGCGATGTGCATGGACATGGGCATGGTTGCGCAGTGGTACATCCAGATGCCCGCGCGGTCAGCACGGAAGCGGTACTCAAGCTTCTCACCAGGGGCGATGTCGCGCATTGGCTCGTCCGGCGAAACAATGCCGGCGTGAAAGTCGATGGAGTGACTCATGGTGCCGTCATTAATGAGCGTGACGACGAACTCGTCGCCCACCTTGCCGCGCAAAGTTGGCCCCAGCGGTTTGCCGTTGAATACCCAATGCTGCTGCTCGACGCCAGGGGCAGCGTAGCCGGTGAACTCGCTGGCTCTCAGGGTGACGTGGTGAACCGTGGCGTCCTCGGCGGGTTCTAATAGCGGGTTGATGGTGGGGGAATCCGGGCCGGGTTGCTCGCCGACATTCCCGAGCGCACCGGGAGTGGCATGGTCAGCGTGGTTGCCACCTCCGGTGTGGTGTGAATGATCAGTGCTACCTGTATTGACTGTGAGGGTCATGCCCATCTGTCGGTGACCAGCAATGGTGCACCAGCCGTCAATGTCACCGGGAACAACCGGCACTTCAATGGTGGCGGAGTTGCCAGGGGCGACACGTCCGGTGTCCTCGCCGGTGGCCAAGCGCAGATCGTGGACCTGGGAATCAGCGTTGACCATGGTGATGACCAGTCGGTCGCCGGGGTTTGCCTCTATAACGTTCGGGGTATAGGTCATATCGTTGGCGGTAACCGTGACCTCGACGGTTTCTCCGGTGGGCGCAACATCGCTGGTGGTTTCAATGCTTCCCGTACCGCCACCGCTCAGCGCAACACCAATAGTCACTACCAGGCCCAATACAGCCAGAGCGGCGGTAGTTTGAGCACCGAGTCGACGTGCAGTTGCGTGCAGTTCGACCGGCTTCGGCGTTGCTTCTTTGTTGGCCCGTGCCTTCTGACTTTCTTTCAGCGCACCAATCTGAGCCTTCGCGGCACGGCCGACAAGTGGCAGATAGGACACCAAGGCAAGGGAGACCATTGCGGAGACCGCTACTTTGGTCCAGGACGGCAGCGGCATTAGCCACAGTGCCAGACCAATATTGATGGTCGACCAGCGGAATGCTCCCGCGCGGTCAAGTTCCTTCATACCGGCGGAGACTGGACCAGCACCTCCGCCGATGGTAGCGGGCAAGAGTTGGCTCATCATGCCGATAAGCAATTGTGCGCCGAAACCGATTACCAGCGGCAGCGTAAGGGATGAGATTACGAAGCTGCCGTCAAGCGCCTTGACTGTGGCAACTGTGAGTGTGCCGATCAGCCAGACGACCGCAGCCGCAACAGACAGCGCCGGGTAGCTGAGGCGGTCGCGGGGGTCTTTAGCGACAGTCATGACGTTGTGCGCCCACGGAATGGCGGCTATGACCCAGCCGATAGTGATGATGCCTAGGCCGACGGAGGCGAACCAGTTGAAGCTGGTCAGTGCACCGATTGTGGTAGTCGCGATACCTATGAGCTGTACTGCTAGTGCCAGCTTCGGGCGGGAATGCGGCGACATCTGGGTTCGCCACAGCGCTGGGAACATGGTGATGAGCGTGCCGCAGGCCGCGAGCCCGAGGAAGCCAATGAGGTTGATGGCTTCATGTGCCAGTAGGAGGTCGTCGTGAAGCGCTTCGCCCTTCGGAGATGCGAGGATGGCGCCGAGCGTGGCGCCGATCGGCAGTAGGCATGCCGACGCGACGTAGTACGCAACGGAGATGGCGAATGGTCGATTGCGCTTCGCTACCAGGTCGCGTCCGAGGGAAATCGCATGCCATGCGACGGCGACGCCGACGACCGCTGCGCCGGCGGTGGTCACTGGCCACCAATCACCCAGCTTTCCGATGACTGTTGTGCCAATACCTACGTTGAGCAGGTAAATGTTTGCTAACTGAATGTGCCGATTGCCATCGGGCACATCGATTTTCAGTAGTTTCTCGGTGAAGTGGCGGCCCCAAATGAGGATGGAGTTGGTGACGGCGCCGAGGGTAAAGAGGTGCACCAACAGCCAGCGCCCATCGGAGACAAATGGGTGGACTAATGCGGCCACAATGATGGCAGCGAACCACCAGCGCACCGGCATACTGGCCTTGCGATGCCAGGACATGCGGTGACTCTTGCCAGGTTTAGAAGGTGGTTTGGTTGTGGGGGCTTGGGGTTCTGGTGTGGCGGGCGACGACATATATCAATAATACGCATACTAGTTGCGTATTTAATAGGGGTGCATGTAAGAGTGCTTTTATTTGGGCAGGTCTTCGCCGTTTTTGTAGGCCTGCCAGAACTGTGTGGTCTGCTGTGTCCAGACCGCATTGACACCATCGTCGGCAGGGCCTGTCGGTAGTGTCGCGGTGGACACCGGTGTGGACGCGGCGCGCTGCATCAGGCTGCGGACATCATTCAGACTGACAGTAGTGGCCGTTCCATTAGTTAGGGCGGTGAGGAGGGCAGTGAACTCCTTCATGGAGTTCACGGAGCCGCTGCTGTCAATGATTCCTTCGCTGCGGTAGTAATCCAGTAGCGCTCCCAGAATTTCCTGCTGGTGGTTGATGCGCGAGAGGTCACTGCCACCCGTTTCGGTCTTGCGAGCGCGAAGCTGTGTGACCACACCTTGGCCGGAAAAGTGCTGCTCACCTTTGCCTTCGCGGACGATGCGACCGCCGTCATCGACGGGGAGGTCTGCGCCGCCGAGGCTATCGATGATGCCGGTGACACCGTTGAAAGTGGTGGCGATGGTGTCATCGATGGGAATCCCAGCTTCTTCAGTAATCGCCATGGCTGCGCAGTCCATGCCCGCTTGGGCTGATCCGCGGTCATCGACATCGGCGACGGATCCGTAGGCGAATGCGGAGTTCAGTTTGTCCTTTTTGCCGGAGTGCTCGGTGGCGTGAGAACCAGCGCAGTCGGGTAAATCTACCAGGGAATCTCGCGGCACAGAGACAATGTCAATCCACTCCGGATCGTGACGCATACGCATGAGCATGATGACATCTGAGCGGTGTCCCACCATGGATGAGTCTTGACTATCGACACCAAGGATGAGCAGTGTCTCTTGGTGCGTGGCCGATGTGTCGGCGACGTTCTGTGTCTGACTCATCCGGTTTTGAATCAGCATCAGGGTAGCAAGCAACAGCGCCATCACCGTTAGAACTGAAACGGCAGTAATCAGTGCAGCAAGGAAGGGCTTTCGGATGATGAAAGCGCGTGCCCGACGCGTTGATGATGTGCTCACGGGGGAAGTGTAACCCTTTTGTCAAAAACGATTGTTTGAGTATTCACGCAAATACTTCCTTGAATAAGCATCTCAATAAAGAGGTGATTTTGCATTAATTGCAATCGTCAGGAAGTGGTTACGTTAGAAGTTAGTTTGTACAGCTAGTTATATGAATGTAAACAGATTGAAGCTTCGGTAAATAGTTGGTGAAACATTGTTTTACCAGGGAGAATGATGGGTGGAAAGGGTGGCTTTTTGGCTACCCGAACGATGGGGTAGCCCTTTGGGGTAGGAGCTGTAAATGTAGTTTATATCGCATAGTATGCCAAGCCTGTGGAACGCATTGTGCGTTAGGAAATTTAACCAGCAGTAAAAGGCATAAGAATGTTTATCCGAGACTGGAAGCAGCTCGCCTGGTGTGTATTTGATGTACTCGCTTGGCTGGTTGCGCTGTCCGCCGCTAACGGAATCGTCCGCGGGGAATTGGTATCTTTCTCTGAGATATCAGGCACTAATTTTTTGGTTGTCGCCGTCGCCGTAGTCGTCATTGTCCTGCTAGGCCTGCTGCTCGGGGAGTACACTAACCCGCAACGCGTATGGCCCGGCAGTCGAACTGAAGATATTGTTCTGCTGACCATCAGCATGGGTGGCGCTACCGCAGCCACTGGTTTGGCTCAAATTCTGAAGACCGTCCCGGAAATTGCGTGGTACGTTCCGTTCGCCGGTGGGTGTGTCGCAACTTTGGCAAGTATCTATACCCGAACTCTCGCTCGCTGGATCACCAACAACTTTGGTTCCCGCCAGACGGATGATCGCTTGATTGTTCTCGGTGCAGGCCGTCGAGCCAAGTTTTTTATTAACAGCCTTACGGATTCCGGTATTTCCCGTGAGAACCGCTTCCACTTGGTTGGAATCGTCGATCCCGAAGAAAGCGGCGAGAACCATATTTCTCGTATCCATGGTCTCCGCGTGATTCGTGGCATTGATCAGCTGGGCGAAGTCGCATCGCGCACTTCGGCGGAGTCGGTCATTATTGCGACTGATGAGCCACTGTCCACTGAGTGCATCAACGTCCTCAACCACATTTGTGAGGAATCGTCCCTGCGCCTGCTCATTCTGCCGCCGGTGGAGGAGTACTCGCGCCACCGTGGCGCTGTCGCTACCTCGCAGGTGCGCGAAATTAACATCGCCGACCTCATTGGCCGTCAGCCCCTACACCTGGATGAATCCAAGGTCGCTTCGATAATCCGCGGTAAGAAGGTGCTGGTCACAGGCGCTGGCGGTTCTATCGGTTCCGAGATCTGCCGACAGGTTCACCGCTTTGAGCCGGCAGAACTTATCATGCTGGATCGCGATGAGGGCGGCTTGCATGCCACTCAGCTGTCGCTGACGGGTTCGGCGCTTCTCGACGGCTCCGATACCGTCTTGGCTGATATCCGTGACGCGGAAATGCTGACGCAGATCTTCACCGAGCGCAAGCCCGATGTTGTCTACCATGCTGCAGCTCTCAAGCACCTGCCGCTGCTGGAGAGCTACCCTGCAGAAGCAGTGCAAACCAATGTCATCGGAACCCAGAACGTCCTGGATGCAGCCGCTGCGGCCAATGTTTCAACCGTTATTAATATTTCCACGGACAAGGCTGCGAACCCAGCCTCGATTCTGGGTGAATCCAAGCGCGCCGCAGAACGTCTGACTGCGCACATGGGGCAAACTCACGAAGGTGTCTGGGCATCTGTCCGCTTCGGTAACGTGTTTGGCTCGCGTGGCTCGGTCATTACGACTTTCCAGCGTCAGATTGAAGAGGGCGGCCCGGTTACGGTGACGCACCCTGACGTTCAGCGCTACTTCATGACCATTCCAGAGGCATCGCAGCTGGTGCTGCAGGCTACCGTTATTGCAGAGTCCGGTGAGACTCTGGTGCTGGAGATGGGTAAGCCGGTCAAGATTGCTGAGCTGGCGGAGAACCTTATCAGGCTCCATGACGCAGACGTAGAGATTGTCTACACGGGTCTTCGCGAAGGTGAGAAGATCTCCGAGGACTTGGTTGATGACCGCGAGGTTCCCAAGATTGGTGATCGTCATCCGCTGATCACTGAGGTACGTGTTGAGCCGGAACGGCTGAATTCGCGGATTCTCCCGTGCACACATAATCACGATGCTGCACGTCGTTGGCTTGCAGAGCACGGTGGGGCGCAAAGCAGTATTGCGGCGTATCCCGCTGGTGCACAATCACTTGCAACCGCTAGCTCGAAAGCAAAATAGTTAGGATGACTCCCCACCGTGACAACCACCAGCTCCTCTAACTTCGGGCAGCTGGCGCAAAGAGTTCGAACAGTTGCGACGATTTCGGCAGCTTCAGCGCTCGCCGCAGTCGTCGCCTTTGTGGTCAGTATTCTTTCCGCGCGAGTGCTGGGGCCCGCCGGTCGAGGTGAGGTCGCTACCGTTTTGCAGTTCGCCTATATTGTGGCGCCCTTCGTCGGCTTTGGGGCCGATCGGCTATTGCTGCGCCGCGATGATTACGACCACGGTCTCATTCCGAGTGGTTTCGCCATGACTGTGGTCGCTCTGATTGCCTGTGCCATCGCAGGTGTCGTCTACGGACCGTGGACGGCAATGGCCGGCATTGTCGCCTTGGTTACCGTGTCATTTTCAATGGTTCGTGCGATGGCTATCAGCCGCCATCGAGTGTCTTTCTTCGTCGCAGTATTCGTCTGTTTCCAAGGCTCGGTGCTGCTGATTAGCACTGCGCTGTATTTCGCTGGAGTCGAGGACTGGCGCTGGTGGGCTGCGGCCTATATCGTCCCGGCACTGCCACTGGCAATCTGGTCGCTAGCGAAGTCACGCGAGCATACCGATTCCCGTGTCGGCGGAGTGGTAGAGACGGCTCGTACAAATGCCCCGTTCATCGCATCGGGTCTCGGACCGCTGACGACCACACGCTTGGGTCGCGTTTTGCTGCCGGCGCTGGCCTCGCCGGCGTCGTTAGGCCTTTTCGTGGTCGTGGCGACGGCGACGGAACCGCTGTACTGGGTCGCGCAGTCGGTCGCCGATCAGCGCACCAGCGACCAGAGGGGTCGCGAACTCACCCCGTCTCGTGTGCTCCGACACCTTGGCATAGTCACTGCAGCGTACGGCGCGCTTGGTGCGCTCGGTGGTGTGGCACTCTACTTCCTCATCGTGCCGGTATTCGGCCATGAGTTTGAGCCTGCTCGGGAGTTGGTGCTGCCACTGACTATCGCGGCCGTGGTGCTCGGCTGCTACCGACACCTGTGCGGTGAAATTCTCGGCAGCGACAATCCCCGTCGAATTGGCCGAGTGGAGCTCATTTCCGCCGTTATCGCTGTCATTTGTTACCCGATTGGCATTCTTCTCGGAGACGCCCTCGGTCTCGCGTGGACCAGCGCAGTTGTCTACTTTGCAGCAGCCGTTGTTGCCGCAGTGGCGTTGATGCAGCCGAGCAGAGGCCCGAAAAATCCATCAACCACCAACGAAGAACTTCCCGTCGACGTAATCGAGGAAAGCTAAACAATGCGAATCACTTATATCCACCAGCACTTTGTTCTCCCCGGTGAGCCGGGTGGTTCCCGACCCTACGAGTTTGCCCGCCGAATGGCCGCTGCAGGCCACGAGGTGACAATGATCTGTGGTCGCGATGAGGCCATGGATAAAACGGTCGATGGCATCCACGTGCGTCGTTTAGCGATTCCGTACCGCAATGAAATGTCGAAGCGCGAGCGCATCGTCAGTTTCTTCAACTTCCTGGTGCGCGCCTCCGCGGTTGCTGCCCGTGTGCCTGCCGACGTGATTTACGCGTCCTCGACTCCGCTGACTGTGGCGGTTCCGGGAATTGTGGCGAAGTTTACCCAGCGTGCGTCGTTGGTGGCGGAGATTCGTGACCTGTGGCCAGAGGTGCCAATCAAGTTGGGCTACCTCAATAATCCGGTGGCGATTTTCCTGGCCAAGCAACTGGAGAAGGCATTTTATGCGGCATCGAGCGAGGTCGTGGCGCTGTCGCCGTCGATGGCCGATGGCGTCAAAGAGGTCGCTCCGAAGAAGCGCGTGACCGTCATTCCGAATGCGTCGGACTTTGAGCGTTTTGATGTCCCGGCCGAGCAGCGTGCAGCTTTCCGCAAGGAGCAGGGCTGGGGCGATGACGTGGTGGCGGTCTACGCCGGTGGTTTTGGCATGTCCTACCAGCTGGAGTGGCTTGTGGATTTGGCGGCGCAGCTGCGTCGTGATGGCGTGGAGAATGTGCGCTTTGTCCTGCTGGGGCAGGGAAGCGACTCGGATGCGTTGTACCAGCGCGCCGAGAACGCTGGCCTCGATGCCGATGCGATGTTCCTCGGCCGTCAGCCGAAGGAAGATGTCGCCAAGTACGTGTCTGCCGCCGATATCGCGCTATCACCGCTGCGTGATGACCCCTGCCTGGAAGGCAACTCCCTGAACAAGGTCTTCGATGCCATGGCCGCATCGCGTCCGGTGGTATTCAACCACGGTGGCTGGCTGGAGGAAGCCGCAACCGAGCACGATGCCGGTTGGCGTCTCTCGCGCGATATTCCGACCGCGGCCAAGCGATTCGCTGAGATCATCTCCGACCGCGATGAGATGCGCGCAGCGGGACAGCGAAACCACGAACTGGGTGAGAAGCGTTTTGCTCGTGACAGCCTGTACAACCAGCTCATCGAGGTACTCAACCGCGTCCGAAAGGTTCAGAAGTAATGACTAACGCCGACGCTAACAAGCCCAATGAGCGGATCTTTCTTTCGCTCGCGACAGTCACCGAAGCAGAAGAACAGGCCGTCGTTCGTGCACTCCACTCTGGTTGGGTGGCTCCGTTGGGCCCCGAGGTAGACGCGTTTGAAGCGGAGATTGCCAAGCGCTGCGGTGTTGAGCACTCGCTCGCGCTGTCGTCTGGAACTGCTGGCCTGCACTTGGCGCTGCTCGCGCTGGGGATTGGTGAAGGTGACTACATCCCGGTTTCCACCATGACCTTCGCGGCCACGACCAACGCCATCGCTTACGTCGGCGCTACGCCAGTGTTTGTCGATGCCGCAGAGGACGGCAACATCGACCCTGAGCTGCTGCTCCGCACCGTCGATGATCTGCTTGCCGAGGGCAAGAGCGTTCCCGCCGTGATGATTGTGGACCTCTTCGGCCGCTGCGCCGACTACCCGGCCTTCGCGCCACGCCTGGAAGAACTCGGCATCGCGCTCATCGAGGATGCCGCCGAGGCGCTCGGTGCCAGCGTCGATGGTCAGCCGGCCGGCAGCTTTGGCCGTGCCGCCGCGCTGTCTTTCAACGGCAACAAAATCATGACCACCTCCGGCGGTGGCATGCTGCTGTCCAACGATGCTGATCTCATCGCCCGCGCGCGCTACCTGTCCACGCAGGCGCGTCAGCCCGTCGCTTGGTACGAACACACCGAAATCGGCTACAACTACCGTCTTTCCAATCTGCTTGCCGCGCTGGGGCGGGCGCAGCACTCGCGTCTGGACGACATGATTGCTCGCCGCCGCCAGATTCGCGACGCGTACCTAGATTTGCTCGCCTCGCTTGACGACGATGCCCCTGGTAAAGGTACCCGCTTGCTATCTGACTCCGATGAGCGTTTCACCGAGAACTGCTGGCTGACCTCGATTGTGCTGCCGCAGGAGGCCGTCGATAAGGGTGTGCTGAGTCCGGACAGCGTGATTGCAGCGCTGGGCGAGGCCAACATCGAGGCCCGTCATCTGTGGAAACCGATGCACCTGCAGCCAGTGTACGAGGGCGCGCGGGCCACCATCAACGGCACCGCTGAGAATCTTTTCTCCCGTGGCATTACTCTTCCTAGTGGTCCGGCGCTGGACGATGATGACGTCGCGCGGGTGATTGGTGTTCTGAAGGAAGTGCTGGGATGACCAAAGCTATCGACACGGGAATAGCCCGGATATCGCAACTGACAGCTATCGAGGCGGTTCTGTGGCTGTTCTCAGTCGTCGTAGTGACATCGTGGACGGATCCGCTGCAGGGGGCGCAGATCGGTACCATTTTGTTGGCTTTTTTCTGCCTGCGTACTTTCTTGGGCAACGGCGGTCGGACAATCACACCGTTGGGCGTATTTGCGCTTGTGACCCTGTTTACGGCAGCTTTTCCTGCTTACGAAGCGTGGGATGACACAAGAGTTTCAAGCGAAGCGTTGCGCACGGCCGTTGGCCTCACCTACTTGCTGACCTTTCTCGTGACCATGATTTCTTGGCGCTTTGGTCGAGAAATTCGTTTCGATAAAAAGGTGCTTCCTGGCCGGTGGCTTTTCATCCTCATCGGCCTTGCGCTGTACGCGTTTTCGTACCAATTCCGCGCCTCTAATCTACTGCCTGGCATCATTATTGAAAGCCCGGCAATTGTGGGAATCCTGTTGGTTTCCTTTGGTGCCTGGTGGTCGCGATCGGTGATTCTCCTGGTTTTGTCATTGCCAGTAGTGCTAGGCATGTCGGCGGTGTACGTCCTAGATATTCATAGTGGACAAGGCCGCTTGCGTATCGCAGCTGTGGGGCTTGGGCTCTTGGTGTTGTTCGCGATTCGTGTGCGGGGTTTTTGGATCAAGCTTCTGGCCATTGTTATGGGCCCTGGTGCGTTGATGGTGTTTGCAACGCTGCGTAAAGCTCACCAGGAGAGCATCAATAAGGGTAATTCAGCTAACCGCACTGGTCTGGAATCTTTGACTGATCCATTTGTTACCTTCGCAAATCTGGTCGACCTGCATGAGCAGGGACGCTTTGAATTTCAAGGCGGAAAAAACCTGCTGACTCCGCTAACGCCGATTGCGCCGGAGAGCTGGGATTTGCCTCGTGCAGTGGGGTACGAGTTGGTTAAGTATTGGAAGCCAGAGAAGGCAATCCCGAAGTACGACTGGTATTCGGTGGCCGCTAACGCTACCGGTGAGTGGTACTGGATGTGGGGCAGCATTGGTGTCGTCATCGGCGGATTAGTACTCGGACTCGGCATTGCCCTGTTTAACTGGGCAGTTACTCGCGGACATGCTGCACTGCAGACGCGCTGGTGGGCGCCAGCATTGTTTATTACTGCAGTGACTTTCGCGGCTGGTCTGGGTGACCTTATTTGGGGCGGCCTGCATATTTACTGGTTCCGGACGCTGCCGCGAATTGGTCTTGAAATCGCAATCGCATTCTTCGTTGCCTTTGTGGTGGGAATCGTTTCCTTGTTCCGCAGTGACAAGACTAGGTTGACCGAAAGTACCGAGGAAGAGGAACTCACTTCTGAGCCAGTGCAGGCGGTAAATGCTATCGAGCGAGTTGCCGATGAACCTGTATCTGAGACGGATTCGGAGCCGGAACCAGTCTCTGAAGTGGAACCAGAACCAGTACCCGCAGCCGAGCCCGAACCAGTCATGGTCGCCGATAGCGGAGAGCAGGTTGTTCCGGAGTCGGGGCCAGCGGTGACCGTCGTCAAGCAAAGCGCGCCTGACAACAAGAATGACAACACCAAACTGCGCGTTGCGGCAGCCGCGTTTGCGACGGCTGGGGCGGCAGGTGCGATTGGTTGGCTGGTTAGGACGCGCCCGAACGCGGAGGTCGATGCGCGTGCCGAAAAGCTCTTGCACGAAATGTTCAACGAAAAGTAGGAGATAACCAGTGGATTCATTGGGCATCCGCGCGCAGCGAGCAGTCAAGCGTGGCATCGACATCGCAGCCTCGGCGGCAGGTCTGATTGTGCTGTCCCCGGTGCTGGGCGCCACGGCCTTGGCAGTGCGAACCTCTATGGGCAAGCCAGTCCTGTTCCGTCAGGAACGTCCGGGCAAGGACGGCGAACTGTTTAACATGCTCAAGTTCCGGACGATGCATCACCTCGATCCGGCAAAAGGGCTTGTAGACGACGCCTCGCGCCTCACCGAGGTGGGAAAACTCCTGCGCTCCACAAGCTTGGATGAGCTCCCGGAGCTCATTAACGTCCTGCGCGGCGACATGAGCCTCGTCGGCCCGCGCCCACTGCTTGTGAAATACCTTGACCTCTACACGCCTCGCCAGGCACGTCGCCATGAAGTTCGACCGGGCATCACTGGCCTCGCACAGGTGTCAGGGCGCAACGGCCTTTCCTGGGAGGATCGCTTTGAGCTGGACGTTCAGTACGTCGACAATTGGTCATTGCTTGCCGACGCCAAAATCCTCCTCGACACCATCCTGGTCGTGCTTAAGCGGGATGGGATTGCGGAGGAAGGCCAGGCGACGATGACGGAGTTTACTGGCCAGCAGGAGAAGGAGAGCACTTGCCAGGAGACTTCTAGCTAGCGTTGGGCTCTTAAGCTAGCGCATTTTTGTTATCGCAGTGTTTTCTTAACCTTTGCGGGAACCCCGGCGACTAGCGTGTATTCGGGCACATCCTTGTTCACTGCTGCACCGGAACCAACGTATGAACCTTCGCCGACGGCCACGCCCGGATTGATAACGGAGTTAGCCCCAATGGTGGATTCCGCACCGAGAGTGACGAATCCAGAGATGGCGGCCAGCGGGAAGATACTTACAAAATTATTTGTCACGGCATCGTGGCCGACCTCCACGTTTACGTGAACTTGGCAGTGAGCGCCGATTTCAATGTTGCAAGTGATTCGCGCACCAGGGCATACAACTGTGCCCGGACCGATGCTGACCACAGCACCAATTGTTGTGTCAGGATGAACCAAAGTTGCAGGAATAAGTCCAGTGGAATCTGCACGGTGAGCAATCGAGCGTCGAGCAGCGCCGTTGCCGATTGCAACTACGTAGTGCACGTCCTTAGGCAGATCCTTGAGAGTATTGGTATCGCCTAGGTACTCGATGCCTAGCTTGTGGAAATAGGTCATATCCGGGGTGCCATCATCAATGAGCCCCAAAATCTCCCATTGCTGTGGCAGTCCGTTTTCCACGGCGTAGTCATTGATATCGCGGATATGGCTAGCCACTTCGCGCCCAAAACCGCCAGCGCCGACGATGACAATTTTTTCGGTCGTCGTGTTGTTAATCCACTGCTTTGGCATGAGTGTCATTATCCCACTGATAGCCGTTTTTAGCCGGAGCGCTTGGCCCCGAATCCACCTACCACCAGTAGGTGGGATACCGAAGGCCGCGCAGTCGATTTGCGAGGATGCCAAGCACCACGATCATGATTGACGAAGCGAAAATGAAGCCTATGAAGCGGAAGTCGTTGGCAAGCCCATGGCCGTGTGGCATCAGTACGGTGACCATAGCAGTAGCGGTGGCAGGGGAATGAGCCGCGCGAGCAAGAAGCATGAGCGCGAAGGCAACGCCGGCGGCAACCGCTGCAGCAATGATGGTCGAACCCAGCATGTGCAGAATTGCGATGCCAGTCGTGCAGCCGATGAGGTGTCCGACCACGACATTTCGTGGCTGAGCCAGGGGCAGGTTCGGTGCGCCGACGATAAGCGCCATGGCAGCGCCAATAGGAGGCAAAAATAGCAGGTCAGAGACAGAAGTTGAGATGAGTGCCAGGGTCATCAGCGGCAGGCTCACGGCGACCGAGGCGGCGACAATATGGCGCAGCGGCGGGCGAGGTGGTGCTTCGCTGGCGATAAGGGGCCGTCTCGTTGGCCGTGAATAGGACATGGAAAGCATGTTAGGATGCGCTGCTTCGCTCCGCAGAGGTTCAGAGTTTTTATTGAAATAGAGGTTTCATGAGACGCTCTGAACCTCTCTGAACCAGCCAAACTCCGACCATTTTCGCCGGGTATGACACACTTAAGGGCATGGAGCCTATCGATGTCGCAATCCGGGACGAGTCCATCCGTCTCGGGCAATTCCTGAAGTTGGCCAACCTGGTGGAAACGGGCGGTCTGGCCAAGGAACTCATTGCTGAGGGCCAGGTCAGCGTGAACGGTGAGGTCGACACTCGTCGTGGCAAGGTGCTGCGTCCAGGGGACGTCGTCTCTATTGCTGGTATGTCGGCACGCGTGGCCACTGCCGATGAAGTCGATGATGACTACTTTGATGAGGCCACCGCCGATGATGACTTTGATCCTGAAAAGTGGAGGAACCTGTAACTCATGCCCGCATTTCCCGCCGAATTTGGCATGCCCCTGCGCGTAGATTTGCTCTCCGCTGCACCGCGTAAGACCGAGCGCTTCTACCGCGGCGTTCTCGGATGGGCTTACCGCAACACCGCGCCGATTCATGAGGATGCCCGCGAAGCTTCCGTTGGTCGACGCATCGCCATGCTGTCCGGAATGCCGGTGTCAGTGCTGCTGGAGGCCGATAAGGACGCTGAGGATGCCTTCGTCAACCAGTGGCGTGTGAACTTCCATGTCGACTCTGCCGCTGGTGCCGTCGAGAAGGCGCGCGAGCTCGGCGCCGAGGTCTTCCAGGAACCGACTCCGCTTGTCGACGGATCCACAATGGCCGTCGTTTCCGACCCCGCCGGTGGCCTGATTGGACTACTGGAACAACCGGGTGAGCAGGCCTTCATCGCAGCGGGCGAGCCCGGCACCCCGGTGTGGTTCGAGCTGGTTGCAGGCCCGGAGGAGACCTTTGAGCAGGTCGCGGACTTCTACCACAACTTCTTTGGCTGGGAAATCGCCGTGCGCAACAAGAACGAGCACGGCACTTTCGCAGTCGCGATGGAAGACGGGGCACCGTTCGCAGGTTTGGTAGCCAGCTCGGTTGCCGCACAGACCGATGCGGCCGATAAGAGCTTCGTTGGCTGGCTAGCGTACCTCGGCGTGGAGAACATCGACACCGCTGTCGCTAAGGCTGAGGAACTGGGCGGTTCCGTGCTCGTCGCCCCGCAGGCCACCGAGTTCGGTCCGCTGGCAACCGTGCAGGACCCGTGTGGTGCGGCAGTTGTGCTCTGCGAGGTGCCGCTGCCGCCGGAGGAGGACATCCGCGAGTCCGACCCGCTGGAAGGCATTGACCTCAGCCAGTTCCAGTAGGGGCTCAGAGTTCTTCGTCGTCGTCCTCGGGGGCCCGTTTCCCGGTGTAGTTAACGTGTAAAGGATCGTCTTCGTTAGTGATCTCACGTAAAGGCACAGCTCGAGCAGCACTATATCTGTTTCTACTCATATTTCTTGGCCCTCCCCCCTATGAGTAATCCCAGTCATCGGCGCTCTCCTTATCGGCGGAGGGTCAACGGCTGGGATTGATAGCAACCACTTTAATTGCGCTTCGTAATCGAGTCAATGCCTACAACCCCAGCTCCGCCCGCACTGCAGTCACAAACTCACTAGTTGTCGCGATGCCGCCGAGGTCCAACGTCGGCGCGGTGCACTTGGCGGCGTAGACGGCCTCGCGCAGCTTGGCTGCGGGCGCAAGTTCCGAGGTCGGATGCCCAAGGTGCTCCGCGCACATTGCCGCAGAGAGCAAAAACGCAGCCGGGTTGGCGATGCCGCGCCCGGCAATGTCCGGTGCCGAACCGTGCACCGGCTCGAAAACCGCAAAGTCGTCGCCAACATTCGCCGACGCCGCCAGCCCCAGCCCGCCAATCAAACCGGCACCGATGTCACTGAGAATGTCGCCGATGAGGTTTTCCGCGATGATGACATCAAAGCGCGCCGGGTCGGTCACCAGCTGCATTGCCACGGCATCCGCATTGGCAAAATCGAATGCAACCTGCGGATACTCCTCCGCCACCTCTTCAACTGCCCCGCGAATCACACGCGCAGAGTCCCGCAGGATATTCGGCTTGTCCGCCACCGTCACCATCGGCGTGGCCTCCGAATCGGGGTTTGCCGCCTGGCGCGCGAGAGCCAACTTGGCCGCCTGTCGCGCAAGGCGGTGCCACGCAAAGGACGTCGTCACGCGCAAAGAAATCGCAACGTCGCCACGCTTATCGACGGCGCGAGCCACCGTCGAGTCCTCCACCACCTCTGCCCACAGGTGGTGGTGCGGGGAGTCGGCCGGGGCGTCGTGAGACGGAAGGAGATAGTCGTGACTGTAGAGGCCCTCGGTGTTTTCGCGGACGATGGTGAAGTCGGCAGCCGCGCCGGGCAGGGTGACCGGACGGATGTTGGCGAAGAGATCGAGGCGCTGGCGCAGCTGGAGAACAGGGGAGCGGTAGATCAGGCCGGTACCGCGCAGATGCGGTGCTAGTTCTTCCTCAGCCTCGCGAGCGGGCTTGGAGGTAATCGCCGCGAGCAGAGCGGCGTCGCTGCATCCGAGTGTTTCCCAAGTTTCCTGCGGGACGGGATTGCCGTGCGCGCACCACTGGGACCAGCCAATTTGTGCCTCTGTCAGCTCCCAGTGCGGGAAGACATCGGCGATGAGTCCTCGGCAGGCATCGGTGATTTCAGGGCCGATGCCGTCGCCGGGCAGGAGTGTGATGCGGCGCGGTGCCGCTTCTAAAGCAGTCGCAGGCTGGTCGGTTTCCATGGCTCTTAGCCTAGGACTGCGACGCCTGCGCGTGTGCGGTTTGGCTACTTTGCGAAAGTAACCGGGATCTCGGTGATGTCCTCGAAGCCCTCGCTGTGGTCACCGAAGAGCTTCAGCACGCAGTCCTGCTGGGTGCAGTCCACGGCCTCGCCGGTGGGGACGACGCTGAGCTCGAAGTGTGCGGTGTTGTCGTCGGCGATGGTGGTGGTGCCGCCGGACTTCTTGGTAATCCACTGCTGCGACTGGGTGCCGGCACTGCGGTCGCCGGTGCAGTCCGGGACGGGGTTGCCTGGAGCCTTCTCGGCGGCGCAGAGTGCGGCGTAGTAGCCGTAGTCGGGGTCGAGACCAGACAGGTCGACGGAGATGACATCGCCCTCGGAGAGGTCGTTGACCGGCTCGGCCTCCATGGTTACTTCGCCGGCGCTGGCGTCGGTTTCTTGATCTGCAGCGGAGCTGGTGGTTTCCGAAGCGTTGGCAGCATCCTGCGCGGCATTGTCCGCGTCATCTGCGCCACAGGCGGCGAGAAGTGGAAGTGCGGCGACGGCCGGAATAGCCAGGAAAGCCGCGCGACGCTGGAGTGTACGAGTAGTCATAGGAGGTAACGTCCTTCCGAAAAACTGTAGAAATTACTATCCTTATTTAAGGGTAGGCTAACCTAGAACTAAAAGATAGCCTAAGATTCTTTGGGTGAGTAGAGCAAAGTCCTTTCTAAGCTCTTTGTTACTAGTGTTAGTCGTTATTTAGTCAATCTTTTTGTCGTCTATCTCCGTGCAGCGTCAGCTCACAGAGGGGGAATATGTTCACCGTGCCTGCCTGTCGCGTTCGCAGCCTTGCCGGAACACTGCTGAGTGTTGTCCTAGTCGCAGGACTAGTCGCCTGTGGTTCCGATGATGCCGCGAGGGAGGGGGCATCGTCGTCAAGCGCTGGCGTGACGACGGTTCCGCGCGCCGACAACATTTCCGCTCACGGTGCCGCGCATGCGAACCTACCTTCGGAAAACCCCGAAGTGCTGCTGAAAGACCCGAAGCCAGCAGAAGATAAGGACTACCAGCGTATTCTCACGCTTGACCGGGCGGGAGCACTCAGCCGAGCGGTCTACACGCTTGGCCTCGGAGACCGTCTGGTGGGGCGCGACTCCACCTCCGATTTCCCGGCGGTAAAGGATTTGCCGAACCTCACCATCGGCGGGCATGCAGTCAATGCTGAGTCGGTGATGAAGCTGAAGCCGGAGCTCATCATTACCGATGGCACGATTGGCCCTAGCCGTGTCTTCGACACGTTTGAAAAAGCGGGAATCACTGTCGTCCATGTGTCGGACGAGCGCACTCCTGAGACGATCAACACGCTTATCGACGAAGTCGCGGGCGCAGTCGGCCTGGCTGACCAAGTTGGCCCGGTGAAGGAGCACCTGGACAAGGAGCTGGCGGCTGCGACCGAGTACGCGCAGGCCAAGGCCGATGGCCGCAAGATGATGATTCTGTATGTGCGCGGAACCGGTGTGGCCATGATTGCGGGACCGGATTCTGGTGGGCGTTCTCTGATCACTCGTCTCGGCGGTGTCGATGCCGGTGAGGGCGTGGGTATTGAGGGTGCGTTCACGCCTATTACTCCGGAGTCCCTGATTGCTGCGGCTCCAGACACCATCCTGGTTATGTCTGGTGGCCTGGAGTCCGTCGGCGGGATTGAAGGCTTGAAGGAAATCCCGGGCATCGCACAGACCCCGGCGGGCCAGAATGAGTCCGTTGTGGACGTGCCCGATTCGCAGCTGCTGTCCTTTGACTCGCAGTCGCCGCGTGCGATTCGCGCCATTGCGGATGCTCTCTACGGTGCTGACAAGACTGCGGGGAAGTGACTGGCTGAGCAATGCAGACAACCGCGAACAAAACTAGTCCGTTCAGACAGGTGGCCGTTTTCATTGGACTCGCCCTAGCGCTGGTGCTGGCAATAGGTTGGTCGGCCTCCGTGGGGCAGTTCGGCGCCACCATCGGCGAATCACTGAGCTCAATGGTGAGGCTAGTGTTCAATGGCGGTCTCGGTGACACGCCAGAGCCCATCGACACCGTGCTGTGGCAAGTGCGATTGCCGCGCATCGCGCTGGCCTGCCTCGTTGGTGCGGGACTAGCCCTCGCAGGTGTGGCGCTGCAAGCGGTGTTCGGCAACCCGCTTGCCGAACCCGGCCTCATCGGCGTTTCCTCCGGCGCCGCCGTCGGCGCTGCCACCGCCACAGTTTTGGGCACCGCCGCCGGGCTTTCCGGAGTGCTCGGCGGAGTGTTGAGTGTCTTCGCCAGCAGCTGGGCCATTGCGGTCTCAGCTTTTATCGGTGGTGCTGTGGCCACGGCTATTGTGGCCGCCAATGCGCACGGTGGCCGCGATATCGCCCGAATCATTCTGGTCGGTGTGGCTGTGAACTCTATCTGTGGTGGTTTGGTGTCGCTTCTGACATTCGTGGCCTCCACGGCTGCCCGCGACCGCATTGTGTTCTGGCAGATGGGCTCGTTTGCCAGCGCCACCTGGACGCAGGTTGTCATCATTACGCTGGTGACAGTTCCGGCCGTAATTGCCATGTGGGTCAGCTACCGCAAGCTGGACATTCTGAGTCTTGGTGAAGCGCAAGCCCGCCACCTGGGTATTAACGTCGTCACGCTGCGTCGCGCCATCATTTTTGGCACGTCCCTGGTCGTGGCGGCTGGAGTGGCATTTTCCGGCATCATCGTCTTCATCGGCCTGGTCGTGCCGCACGCTGCACGACTGCTGCTGGGACCAGCGCATCGCACGCTGATTCCTGCATGCATCCTCGGCGGCGCGCTGGCCACAACGCTGGCCGACCTCGCGGCCCGCACCATGATCACCGGTGCGGACCTGCCGCTGGGAATGCTCACCTCGATTGTCGGTGGCCCACTGTTCTTCTGGCTGCTCCTGCGTTCGAAGAGGGCGGTGCACTAATGGAAATTCACTCTGGCCTGGGTATTTCTGCCGAAAATGTCAGCATCACCCTGGGTGGTCACCGCATCCTCAACGATATTTCCGTGGTCGCCGAGCCCGGAAAAGTCACCGCGCTGGTCGGCCCGAATGGTGCTGGAAAGTCGACACTCCTTGCAGCGCTTTCCGGCGACCATGAGCTCAGTGGCGGCAACGTCCGGATCGGCGAGCACTCCATTACCGAGCTCTCCATCGCCGACCTGGCCCGCTACCGCGCCGTCCTGGTGCAGAGCCAAGAACTGTCCGTGCCATTCACCAGCCGCGAAGTCATCAACTTCGGACGCAACCCCTGGGGCGGCCCGAACGAAGAGCTGCTCGAGGAAGTCATCACCGAATGCGACGTCGCGCACCTTCTTGACCGGGAAGTCCCGACCCTCTCCGGCGGTGAGCGCGCCCGCGTCCACAGCGCGCGCGTCTTCTACCAGGACACTCCCGTCGTGCTTCTCGACGAACCGACCGCGGCCCTGGACCTCCACCACGCCGAAAAAATCATGGGAATGATGCGCGCCCGCGCGGCGGCGGGCAAAGCCGTGGTCGTGGTCCTGCACGATTTGTCCGCCGCAGCGGCGTATGCCGATCACGTTGTGGTGGTGGCGCAGGGGCGCGTCGTAAAGCAAGGCCCGCCTGCGGAAACCCTGGATGCACAGACCGTCAGCGAAGTCTACGGCATCGGTGTGGAAGTGCTTCAGGACTCCGCGGGCAACCCCGTGCTGGTGCCTCAGCGTGCGGGCCACAATCTCTCACCCCAGTCTCCGAACCTCGCAGAGAAAGAAGAAAATCATGGTTGAAAACACGATTAAAAAGGATGACAAGCTGGCTGCTCAGCCCTTGGCAGAGCGACTCAAAGTGGAGACTGCGGGTGTCCACAGTGAAGCGGAAAACTCCGACTTCATGTCGAGACTGCTGGCGGGTGAACTGGACGCGCAGGCGGCCATCGATTTAACTGGTCAGCTCTACTTTGTTTACGAAGCGTTGGAGCAGGCAGTGCGGTCCACTGCGGAGTCGCCGCAGGTCAGCGCGGTCTACGATGCGCAGCTGGAGCGCCTGGAGGCTCTGGCGGCCGACCTTGAGCATTTGGTGGGGCCTGACTGGCGGGAAAAGATCTCGCCAGTGGAGGCGACAAAGAACTACGTGGCCGAGCTTCGTGAAATCGAAAGCAACGGTAACGCCAACGCCGCATTGGCACACCATTACGTTCGCTACCTGGGCGATCTTTCTGGTGGCCAGGTGATTGCGTCCATGCTGGCCAAGCACTACGGCATCGGTGCGGAGGGAACCCGATTCTATGACTTCTCCGCGATCGGAAAAATTAAGCCCTACCGCGACGGCTACCGACAGAGTCTGTCTGAGCTGGGCATTTCGGATGCCGATAAAAATGCCGTGGTTGACGAGGCGAAAAAGGCATTTCGTCTCAACCGGGCCATTTTCCACGACCTAGCTGGCGGCCTAGACGACGCAGTGGCGTAGGTCGCGGACTGGAGTGCTGTGACCGTGGCGGGGGCGGTATGCGTTAGCCGATGTACACCACTGCGTTACGGCCGCCCGTGCACTTGATGTTGCCGCCAGCAGGGCGGCACCACATGTTGTAGGTCAGGCCAGTCGTTGGGCTGTAGGCCGTGATGGTGCCGGATTCCGCACCAGTGGAATTGCGGTAGCGGACGTAGGCGCTGTGTACATTTCGAACGAACGGATCGCTCGTTGAGGACGTGCCCTTCCATGCGCTGGAGAGGTTGCCGCCAGCCAGGCCCGATGAGCGAGACGAGCCCGAATTACCGGATGAGCCACTCGAATCTTGAACAACCACGGTCTCAGTCTGTGTGACCGGTGGGTTGGGCTGGCTCGAAGCATCGGCAGCGGCCTGTGTAGTGGCAGCCGTCTGTGTGTCGGCCGCAGTTACCGAGTCATCTTTACTCAGGGTGACATAAAGTACCGCGCCAACCAGGCCCAGCAGGACCACGACCAGCACTGAAATGAGCGCAATCATTGTGCCGGAAGTACCTGATCTTTGCTGCGGATACGCCGGGGCTGCGTAAGCGAAAGTTGGTGCCGGCTGCCCAGCGAATTGGGGCTGTGGTTGTGGTTGGGGTTGAGGTGCCTGGTTCGGGTACACGGGGCCGAAAGAACCGGTGGAAGGATTCGAATTGTAGTTGGGGTCTGAGCTGGGGAACTCGTTATGCGACATGCTGGACGTACCAATCACGAGGAGGAAGTGTTCCCCCTGTGATGAGCCCAACCCGCGTAGCGAATGGTGCTCCATCCCCTGGGGACACGGTTAACGGCTTTTATTGTATTACTGGGAAAACTGTAAAGCATGTTAGGAGACGCATGTCTTGCGCAAAATGCGGCAAGGACGGGTTTAGCTAGACCCGAAATGAGGTGGTGAGCTTCAAATGAGGCTGTGACCATCGAGAAACTGCCTAAGTTTATGTCAGTTTCGGCACTAATTTCTGCTTGTTTTTGTCATAAACCTAGTCAGTAACTTGTGAGCCGGCCCAAGACTCCGGGCTGCACATGCGAAACTGGGGTGCGCGTGAAACCCCACGGCCATTTTTCGGCCGTTTCGTTCATGCGCACCCCAGTTTGTTGCGAGGTGTAGCTGGTAGCTGGTAGCTGCTTAGTGGCTACATCCCCAGGATTTCCTTGAGCTCGGCCTTAATCTGGTCGAGCCGCTCGGCCGCGGCCACGTGCGGAATCGCGGCCGAAGCGACCGGCAGCACGACTTCCAGGTAGCACTTCAGCTTCGGTTCCGTGCCGGAAGGCCGGGCAATGACGCGGTCGTTGGCCTCGGTGAGGATGAGAATGCCGTCGGTAGGCGGGATGTGATAGCTCTCGCCCTTGGCGTCGACCATGTCTAGGCCATCATTCATGTCCGTGACCTGCGTGACCTTCGCTCCGGCCAGTTGTGCAGGCGGGTTGGCGCGCAGAGTGTCCATGCCCTTGGTGATCAGCGATCGGTCCTCGACGCGGAATGTCAACGGGGCGGTCTTGTAGAGACCATGGGCGCGGGCGACATCATCCAGCAGGTCCTGAATTCCCAGCCCCTGGCCCTTCAGCCGCGCCACCGCGTCAGCGACACGCACCGCCGCAGATACGCCGTCTTTGTCTCGCACGACTGCCGGGTCAGTGCAGTAGCCAATGGCCTCCTCGTAGCCGAAGACGAGCCCGTCCACACCAGCAATCCACTTAAAGCCAGTCAGTGTAGCGCGATAATTCAGTCCGTGACCTGCGGCAATCTTGCCCAGCAGGCGTGAGGACACAATCGAGTTAGCCATTGTGGCCGGGAACTCTGCGCCCTCATCATTGGTCACGGTCGCAATCCCACGGGCCTCGGCATCCGCAGCGATGACTTCACCCAGAAACGCACCGATGTCGTCGCCGGAGAGCTGTCGCCAGCCGCCATCGACGCCGCTGTCCGGAATAGCTACCGAGCAGCGGTCCGCATCCGGATCAGCCGCGATGATGACATCCGCGTCTTCGGCACGTGCCAGCTCAAACGCAAGATCCAGCGCCCCGGCTTCCTCCGGGTTCGGGAACGATACCGTCGGGAACTCCGGATCCGGCGCGAACTGCTTCTCAACCACGCTGACATTCGAGAAACCTGCCGCGTTCAGTGTGCGCACGATGGTCTCGCCACCGACACCATGCATCGGGGTGAGAACAATCTTCGCTGCCTGCTTCTCTTCGCTTGACGACGTCGTTGCGAGCGCAGCCGCCCGTTTCACATAGGCATCCAGCAGTTCAGGACCAACCTGCTCGACGGCATCGAAGTCACGCGGGACCTCATCAGCCGGTGGAGCAGCGGCGATGGCGTCCGCAATTTGCTTGTCATGGGGCGCGATGATTTGGACGCCTCGGCGGGAATCCGACTCCACCGCGCGGCCACCGAGGTAAACCTTGTAGCCGTTGTCCTTCGGTGGATTGTGGCTGGCCGTGACCATGATGCCGGCATCGGCATTGAGGTGGCGCACGGCAAAGGCGGTCACCGGTGTGGGCAGCTGCTGTGGCAGAGCCAGGGCCTTGCCACCGGCTGCGGCGACAACCGCAGCGGCATCGCGGTGAAAATCGGCGGAGCCGTGGCGGGCATCGCAACCAATGACCACGGTGAAGTCGTCGCCCACAATGTTCTTCAGATGCGCAACCAGGCCAGCGGTGGCACGGATGACCGTGGCACGGTTCATGCGGGACTGACCAGCTGCAACGACACCGCGAAGACCTGCAGTGCCGAATTCGAGTGGCCCGGCGAAACGGCTTTCCAGCTCGGCAATCGCATCGGGGTTGGCGGCCTTGGCTTCGTCGTAAAGCGAAGAGAGCTCGGCGGCGGTGGCCTCGTCCGGATCGTGGGCGATCCAATCGGTGATGGTGGCTTGTAGCTGTTCGGAGAGCATCGGGGTTCGCCTACTTCAGACCGTCGAGGACAGCGGCGGAGGAGGAAAGACCCAGGCGAGAGGCGCCAGCGGCGATCATTTCCTCAGCGGCAGCGGCATCGCGGATACCGCCAGAAGCCTTGACGCCCAGGCGGTCGCCCACGGTTTCGCGCATGAGCTTCACGGCGTGAGCGGAAGCGCCGCCGGCCGGGTGGAAGCCTGTGGAGGTCTTGACGAAGTCTGCGCCTGCGGACTCGGAGGCCTTGCAGGCTGCGATGATCTCCTCATCGGTCAGGGCGGCCGACTCGATGATGACCTTCAGGACCTTGCCCGGAATGGCATCGCGAACAGCCTTGATTTCGGCCTCGAGGTCGTCGAAGCGGTGCTCCTTGGCGAAGGCGATGTTAATGACCATGTCGACTTCTTCAGCGCCATCGGCCACAGCGCGAGCGGCTTCAGCGGCCTTGATCTCGGCCTTTACCGCGCCGGAGGGGAAGCCGACGACAGTGGCGATGTGCAGGCCTTCCGGTACCTCGACTGGGAGCTGCGAGGGGGAGATGCAGATGGAGTAGGTGCCGAGCTTGCCGGCCTCAGCGATAAGAGCCTTGACCTGGTCAGAGGTGGCTTCTGGCTTGAGCAGGGTGTGGTCAATCATCTTGGCAACATCAGCGCGGGAAGTCATGGGAGAAATCAAGTCCTTTCGGAAATTTGGGAGAGAGCGTCAAGGTAGGGAGGTGGCGGGCTCGGGGCGGGAAGTGGCGCCGGCGCGAGTCTGTCAGTAATTTTCTAGGACACGCGATCGAGGATAATCTCGCGCTCGGCTGTAGGCGCGGTGTCGCCGATTTCAATGCCCGGCTCGATGGACTCGAGAGCGCGCTCGAACTTATCCGGAGTTTCAGTGTGCAGCGTGAGCAGCTTCTGGCCCTTGGCCACCTTGTCTCCCGGCTTGGCAAAAATCTCAATACCGGCAGTGGCCTGCACCGGATCATCCTTACGAGCACGTCCCGCGCCCAAGCGCCAGGAACCAACGCCGAGAGCCAGTGCATCCAGCTTGGTCAGGTAACCATCGGCTTGTGCAACCACGTCGTGCGTGTGAGGCGCCACCGGCAACGCGGCATCCGGATCGCCGCCCTGAGCGCGGATCATCTTCTTCCACGAATCCATTGCGCGGCCGTCCTTCAGAGCCTGCTCCACGTCGGCATCGTGCACACCAGCCAGCTCCAGCATGTTTCGGGCCAGCTCACAGGTCAGCTCCACGACATCTGCGGGGCCACCACCTGCGAGAACTTCCACCGATTCGCGGACCTCGAGGGCATTGCCGATGGTCAGGCCTAGCGGAGTGGACATGTCCGTCAGTAGCGCGCGGGTGTTCACGCCCGCGTCGTTGCCCAGGTCAACCATGGTGCGAGCCAATTCGCGGGCCTGATTCAGATCCTTCATGAAGGCGCCCGAACCGACCTTGACATCCAGCACCAAGCTGGAGGTGCCCTCCGCAATCTTCTTGGACATGATTGACGAGGCAATCAGCGGAATGCAGTCCACCGTCGAGGTGATGTCACGCAGCGCGTAAATCTTCTTATCCGCAGGTGCCAGGCCCGCACCGGCTGCTGCGACGACCGCGCCGGAATCTTCCAGGATTTGCATCAGGCGGTCATTCGGAACATCAGCCTGCCAGCCTGGAATGGATTCCAGCTTGTCCAGGGTGCCGCCGGTGTGGCCGAGGCCGCGACCGGACAGCTGTGGGACGGCCACGCCGTAGGAGGACACCAGTGGACCCAGCGGCAGCGTGATTTTGTCACCGACACCGCCGGTGGAGTGCTTGTCCGTGGTGGGCTTGCTCAGCGAGGCGAAGCTCATGGTCTCGCCCGAGTCAATCATCGCCTGAGTCCAATCCACAATCTCGCGGCGGTTCATGCCGCGGATGAAGATGGCCATGTTCAGCGCCGCCATCTGCTCATCGCCCACGACGCCACGAGTGTAGGCGTCAATGACCCAGGAAATCTCTTCCGGACTGAGCTCACCGCCATCACGCTTTACCTTGATGACGTCAACTACATCGAACTTTTCAGCCATTGTTCGCTCCTTTTATAGGCGATTGTGCTTAGCGATATTGGTCTTGTGAACTCTGCTGATTCCGATTATCATCAGCACTAGAACAAATGTCAATAGTTAACTTTCCATTTGTACCCACATAAGTATGTTTGCATAAACACCTCGCACAGGCTCGGGGAGGGAGAGCACAATGTCCCACATCTCAGACGAAGAACTACTGGCTAAGGCCTACGCAGCCACGGAAAACTCGTACGTCCCCTATTCAGGTTTTCCGGTCGGTGCCGCACTTCTGCTTGACGACGGCACGGTGGTCACAGGCTGCAACGTGGAAAATGCGTCCTATGGGTTGACCAACTGCGCAGAGCGCACAGCCGTGTTCCGCATGGTCGCAGAGCACGGCGGCAACCATAAGATTGCGGCCTGTGCCATTGTCGGGCGAAAGGCGGCACCGTGCCACCCCTGTGGTGCCTGTCGGCAGGTCCTGCACGAATTTGGGTGCAAGCGTGTCATTGTGGAATCCGAGCGCCCGGAAAATGGTGGTTTAGGCGCTCCGGCCAGCATCGACTTCGAAAAAATTCTCCCTTACGCCTTTGGTCCCGAGGACCTGTAGGCATCATCACCACAGCCTCTTTTATCAAGAAAGAAGACCTTAGTCATGGATAGACTGCAAGGCTTACTGGGCATCATCCTCGTCATCGGATTTGCCATTGCTATCTCAAAGAACAGGAAAGCCATTAACTGGCGCACGCTCGGCGTTGGCCTGCTGCTGCAAGCGGTGTTCGCGCTGGTAGTGCTGAAGTGGGAACCCGGCTTCCAGGCGTTGAAGAGCGTCGCCGGTGCCATTGAGAAGATGATCGACTTTACAAATGAGGGCACCTCATTTGTCTTCGGTAATCTTTTCGACGGCACGGGGAAAAACTTCGTCTTCGTGCTCAACGTGCTGCCAGTGATCATCTTCCTGGGCGCAGTCCTCGGTGCCCTCTACTACCTGCGGGTAGTGCAGTACTTCGTTGAGTATGTCGGGTCCGCACTGAAGTTCATTATGGGAACCTCGAAGGTAGAGTCCGTCTTCGCTTCCACGGTGATTTTCCTCGGGCAGTCGGAGGCTCCGCTCGTCGTTAAGCCGTATATTCCGAAACTGACCAAGTCGGAGCTGTTCGCATGTATGTCGGGCGGTTTTGCTTCGGTGGCCGGATCGACGTTGATTGGTTACTCCCTGCTCGGTGCGCCATTGGAGTACCTGCTGGCGGCATCGGTAATGAACGCGCCGGGCTCGCTGCTGATTGCGAAGACTTTCTGGCCGGAGACGGAGGAATCCGATCTGGATGCGTCGGTGAAGGATGTCCGCGACACTGAGTCGAAGAACGTCATTGACGCGCTAGGATCGGGTGCGTTGGCCGGCGGTCGTATCGCTGTGGTTGTGGCATGTCTGTTGATTGCGTTCATCGCTGTGATTGCGATGCTGTCGGCCATGATTGGCGGCATCGGCGGCTGGTTCGGTCAGGAAAACTGGTCACTGGAGGGGCTGTTCGGCCTAATCTTCGCGCCGATTGCCTGGTTGATTGGTGTGCCGTGGGAGAACGCAGGGCTGGTCGGTAGCTTCATTGGTGAGAAGACGATTCTGAACGAGTTCGTCGGCTACACCTCGTTCTCGGAGCACGTCGACTCGCTGGATCCGAAGTCCATCATGTTGGCGACCTTCGCCCTGGCTGGCTTCGCCAACCTGTCTTCCATTGCAATTCAGATCGGTTCCTTCGGTGCGCTATCGCCGGAGCGTCGCGGTGAGATTGCCAAGAACGGTCCGCTGGCGCTGATTGCGGGTCTGTGCACCAACCTGCTCAACGCTGCAATTGTGGGTGTGATTGCGCTATAGCTCTTCCTCAGTTCGGAATTCGGCCGCCTGCTTTTCTAGATTCTGATGGATTTTCTGCTCGCCCTCGGCGGCCGCGGTAGCTCGGGGTGGAAGCTGGATGTATCGCTCTGCGGGCAGGCCGGCGCGCAGTTGGCGCATCCTCTCAACCTCGGCATCCAGCTTGAAGCCGAAGACCACGACGACATTAATGCCCCAAAGTGCAGTCATGAGAGCAATGACGGCACCCATGGCGCCGTAGGGGTTTGAAGCCGCAAAGTTGAACAGGTAAAGCTGCAATGCCTTGCCAATACCCAGCGAGCTGATAATTGCCAGTGCCGAACCGGTACTGAGCCAGCGGAATTTGCGCATGCGCACATTCGGTGTGAAGTAGTACAGCGAGCCAATCAGAATCATCGACATGACGATAATGACCGGCCAGCGCAGCCAACTCCAGACGGAGATGCAGAAGTCAATGACCTGTCGCGTGGTCGATTCAATACCCAACGGGCGGGCAACCGGTTCGACGATGGTGATAACTAGCTGGTCATTGACAACAATCGCAATGAGCAGTACCACCGTGCCAATGAGCAGCAATAGCGTAATGGCGACCATGAGCAGGTGGTAGCGAATAAGCGTGCGGCCTTCGGATACGCCATAGATGGAGTTACCCGTGCGCGAAAATGCGCGCGTGTAGGCCGACGACGAAATCAGCGCAAAGACAATACCGATAGTCAGTGCGACGAGACCGCCCGTGGCGGAGCCGATAATCGTTGAGATGACATTGCGAATCGGTTCGGCATACTCAGCTGGAATGTAGCTGCGGATGAAATCCTCGGTCAGTCGGTTGAGGTCATCGGTGTAACCGGACAACATCAGCGTGGCAATTGAGTAAATCGCAAGCAGTGCGGGTGCGAAGGTTAGCACCGTGTAGTAAGTCAACTTCGCGGCGGCGTCGAAACCGAGCTCCAAGAAAAACTCGATACCCGCACGCTTGAGAGCGTAGAGCGCTCCTTTCCACCCCACGGGTGGCAACTTCTTCGCGGACTGAGCAAAAGATGCGTCCGCCGACTCGTAGGCCTGGAGTGTGTGCTTGATCTGCTGTGCTGGTGACACCTAAAGAATCGTCCTCTCCGACCGGACAGCGGCTGCAACATATATGCGGACATCTGCGCTCGCTTAAGTCTATCGGTCGAAGAGGGCAGAGACGCTTCTCGGGCCCGGGTGTCAGTTCTTTGTACTGATGCGTCCCGAGACAGCTAATCCGTGGCAGAGGGAGGGGTGGAGCTAGTGGGTGAGTCTGGCGAGCCCGGTGAGTCCGATGAGTCGAGCGAAAGTAGGCGCTCGGCGGTGGCATCGTCAATGACCAAGTGAGTGGCCAACTTTGTTCGAAGGGCCACATCGATAGCCTCGGCCTTGTGTGCGCCACCGGCCACAAGTACCCGAGTGGGGATCCGGCGCAGGTCAGAGAGGCTGATACCTACCGTGCGGGCATCGACCTCTGGCAGCGCAATGCCACCGTCCGGGCGGTAGAAGCGTGAGCAGGCATCGCCCACTGCGCGCTCCACGAGTAAGTCCTTTTCGGTTGCCGACAGCTGCCCCAAGTTCAAGGCCAGTGAATCATGGTCGACTGCGCCGACAGTGAAAACGGCAATGTCCACCGTCCGGCCAAGCGCCAATACGCTGGCGATGAACCGATCCTGTTCCACGATGCGCTTGGTCTCGACCGAATCGAAAATCACCGGCAGCGGCAATGTGCGGGCATAGGCATGGAAAGCGTGGCAGAACCCGCCAATAGTGCGGATGTCATTCGTCGACTTATCGGAATGACTCATTCCGCCCTTGAGCTGCACAATTTCCACGCCCGAGACATCCTTGGACTTCAGTTGCGTGGATACGGAGTACATGGTCTTACCCCACGAAACACCGAGAAGGGTACCGTCGACCACCAGCTCGTCGAGAAGCTCGGCGCCCACACGCCCCAACTCGCGGAGCAAGACCGCGTTGCCAGCGCGTGCCGGTTGCGCCAGGCGCACATCGTTGAGCTGGTAGCGATCCCGCATCTGCGTCGCGGTCTCTGAGGCTTCCTCGCGCGGGTCGTGGATTTCAATGCGCACGTAACCGCGCTCACGGCCAAGGTTGAGCAGTTTAGAGACCGTTGGGCGGGAAACCCCGAGTTCGGTTGCAACCTGAGACTGTGTGAGCCCCTCGCCGTAATAGAGCTTGACGGCGGTGAGTGCTTGGATGTCGCGGGTGTCCACAGCGGCCTCCTCCAGCAAGAGCACTTAGTAAGCGCACTTGTAACAGGAACCTCGCTTGATTGGGACCCTGCCCGACTTGGTCATCGGGAAAGCGTGCGCCTCACCTGTGATTTTAGTTCTACGTTTGCAAAAACAAAAAGTCAGCTTTTGCATTTGTAGTAAACGGTGAGGCGTTTGCTGTCCCCGGAGGCTGCGGAAGGCATCGGAGAGCCCGGAAAGCATCGGAGGATAAGGCAGCGCAGGTTGGGTTCCCGCAGAATTACCAGATATTCACGCGCTCATTCGGCTCACGCCACATGCCGTCCCCCGCTGAAGTGCCGAAGGCCTCATGGAACTCATCGATGTTGCTGGCAATGACGTTGCAGCGGAACTCCGCCGGCGAGTGCGGGTCAATGGCAAGCAGCTGACGTGCAAACTCCGGACGAATCTTGGAACGCCAGACCAGTGCCCACTGCTTGAACAGGTCACGGTAGGTCTCGGGGGTGTCCTCCAACCCGAGTTCCTTTCCGCGGGCAGCGAGGAAACGGCGGAAAGCGACGACAGCAATACCAAGCCCGCCCAAGTCACCGATGTTCTCTCCCAGGGTGAAGCGACCGTTGACACCGGGCAGGTCAGCGCCCTCCTCGGCCTGCTCGCGCAGAGCCTGCGGAACCAGGCCCTCGTACTGGTCCACCAGTGCGGAGGTCAGCTTCTCAAAAGCTGCGCGATCCTCATCGGTCCACCACTGGTGAAGGTTGCCGTGACCGTCATACTGCGAGCCCTGGTCATCAAAACCATGACCAATCTCGTGACCAATAACCGCACCGATGCCACCGAAGTTCTCCGCCGGGGAAGCGTCCGGTGAGAAGAACGGCGACTGCAAAATCGCAGCCGGGAACGTGATGTCATTGACCACCGGATTGTAGAAGGCATTGACCGTCTGCGGAGTACCATGCCACTCATCACGATTGGCCGGGGTGCCCAGCTTTGCCACCTCATAATCATGCGCAAAAGCGCTGGCAGCGCGAGCATTCTCCATCAGTGAATTCCCGAGCTCCATCGCCGAGTAATCACGCCAACGCTCTGGGTAACCAATCTTGGCCTTAAATAGCGACAGCTTCTCCAGCGCCCGCTCCTGCGTCGCCTTCGTCATCCACGGCAGCTCCGAAATGCGCTCCCGGTACGCCGCCAGCAGGTAGTCCACCAGTTCCAAGACCTGCTCCTTGTACTCCGGTGGGAAATGCTTTTCCACATACAGCTTGCCGACGTCATGTCCAACCGCCCCGTCCGCAAAGGCAACACCACGCTTCCAGCGTGCACGCTGCTCGGTCGAGCCCTGCAGGGTTCGGCCGTAGAAGTTAAAGCTCTCCGCAGAGAAGTCATCCGACAGGTAGGCGGCGCGCTGGTGGAGGACGCGCCACAGTGCCCACAGGCGCAGATCTGCCAGGTCAGTGTCCTGCCACAGCTTGCTCAAGTGCTCGAAGTACGACGGCATCATCACCACGATGGTGTCGATGGCAGTCTGGTTCGTCTTATTGACACCGGTGGCCGCGAGCCACTCCGCGACCGGGAAGCCGGTAGGGAGGTCAGCAATGGCCGTCTTGTTATAGGTCTTCAGTGCATCGCGGGTATCGACCACATTCCAGTGACCGGCGGCGATGCGCTTTTCAAAAGCCACGATGCGCGCCGCCGCAGCGGCCGGGTCCACCAACTCGAATGCAGCAAGCGCGGTGGAGAGGTCTCCCGCGCCGTCGTCATGCGAGGAGAGGAGCTTCAACATAGCGGCAACATGCTGCTCATAGGCAGCGAGGGTGTCGGCGTGACCAGGCTCGCGGTAGTAAGCCTCATCCGGGAGGCCGAGGCCCGACTGCAACAGATAGAGAGTATCCAGGTCCGAGCCGGAATCCTTCTCTACCCAGTACCCGAGCGCACCACCGACACCGAGGCGATCGAGGTGGCCGAGCGCCAACGCCAGCTCATGCGCGTTCTCGGCGGAGGCAATCATTTCTAAATCCTGCGCGAGAGGAGCTGCGCCGGCGTTATTAATAGCGGCTTCGTCCATAAAAGAGTTGTACAAGCGAGCGACGCGGGAATTCGGATCCGCATCGGCGGCAGTGGTGATGAGCTCGCGGACGTTTTCCTCCGCCTCATCCCGCAGCTTGTAAAAGGCGCCATCGATGGGGCGGTCAGCCGGGATGACGTGATTACTAACCCACTCACCGTTGGTGGCCAAGTAGAGGTCATCCTGTGGGCGAGGAGTCGTTGAGAGTTGGGACGTTGCGGACTGGGTCTCAGTATTAGTGCTATTTGTCATGCCGCCAGTCTAGGGGCAAGGGCGGATTGAAGCTGTGACTGGAGGGGCGGGATAAGTTTAGGATTACGAATGGGGCTAAAGTGATTTAGGGGGTAAGGTGCAAACCATGAAATTTCTTCCACTTTCCGCGACCGCGGTGCTGAAGCGACGCCCGGGCCGCGCCACTTTGGCAAGTATCGTGGCCGTTGCGCCGCTGACCTTGGGTGTTATTGCACCGGCTGACGCGCAACCCCAGGACGCATCTGCACACTCCAACCCGTCCGCTGCTGATTCCAAGGGGTCGCTCGACTTTTTGACTGTTCAGGAGTCGCAGGGCTCTGGTGCCAACGGTTCCTCAACTGGTTCGGCTACCAGCGCATCGTCGAACCCGGCTCGCACCGGCTTCCACATGGGGCCGACTGGTGTGGACGTCTCCAAGTGGCAGCGCCCAGGTGGCGTCGCGCTGAAATGGAACGAGGTCGCAGCTAGCGGCCAGAAGTTCGCTTTCATCAAGGCCACCGACGGTGTCGAAGGTGACCAGAAGTACTTCCTCGAGGACTCCATCGCCGCCGCGAAGGCCGGTCTGTACGTGGGCAGCTACCACAAGGCACACCCGGATCGCTCCGCAACCGCGCAGGCTGACCAGTACGTAGAAGCACTGCAGCAGCGCGATGAACAAATCTCCACAGACAAGACACTACCGCCTGTGCTTGACATCGAGCTAGACAATGGCCTCAACCCAACCCAGCTGCAAAAGTGGACCAAGGACTTCCTCGAGCGCGTTGAGGAAAAGACCGGCGAAACCCCGATGATTTACACCTACCGTTGGTTCTGGCAGAACCCGATGGGTAACTCGACCGACTTCACCGACTACCCGCTGTGGCTCGCCGCCTACGAAGACAGCGCTCCGACCTCGCTGCCGGGCGGTTGGGAGAGCATGGCCTTCTGGCAGCGTTCCTCCACCGGCCGCGTCGATGGCATCCCGACCATCGTGGATGAGGATGTCTTCAACGGCACCGAAGCTGAGCTGCAGCAGCTGGCTGCTGCTCACTAGCAGTGTGTTGTGGGGCCTGGGGGCAGGCTAAAACTTCGTCCGCCCCGCACGCCACGCAATCAACGCAGGCAGGAGCTTGTCGACGTCGTCGACGACGATAAGCGCATCGAGAAGCTCCGGTCGCACAAACCCCGCATCCACAACTTTGCGCAGGAGCGCCAACAGGGGCTCCCAGAAGCCCGAAGGTCCCAGCAACGCCACTGGCTTGGCATGAATCCCCAGGTGCTGCTGGGTCCACACCTCGAAGAACTCTTCCAGTGTGCCCGCACCGCCGGGGAGTGCAACAAAAGCATCGCCGAGCTCATACATGCGCGACTTTCGATCGGCCATAGTCGCAACAGTTTCCAGGTGAGTCAGCCGCGGATGGGCAATTTCCTTCTTGACCAAGACCTCGGGGATGACACCTGTGACACTGCCGCCGTCGTCAAGCGCTGCGTTAGCAACCGTGCCCATAAGACCAATCGCCGCGCCACCGTAGACGAGCTCCACCCGATTTTCCGCGAGTGTCTGGCCGAGACGTTCGGCGGTGACGCGCCAGGCGGGATCGTTGCCGAAGCCGGAGCCGCAGAAAACAGTTAGTGACGACAGTGCGCGCTGTGGCTGTTCACGGCCAGCGGCAAGCTGCGGCAGCTCTTCGCGGAGCTTCGGCAGAGTAGTCTCGGCCAGCATAGGGGCGATTTTCCCGGTCGGCAGCCAGGGGTCGAGCCAGCGGACCTCTTCAATCTCGGCATGGGGCTGAACGTTTGCCAACTCGTCGGTGAACTCTCCGACATAGCGCACATGGTGGCCGACGACCTCGAAGCCCGCCTCGTTGGCGGCGGCTGCGCGGGCGATATTCCACGGACGCAACAGCGATAGCTCGATGTCCACGCCGAGCTCCTCGGAGACCTCGCGCGCGGCGGTGACCTCCGGGTTATCGACGGACTCACCCGGCTCGAACTTGCCGCCGGGCAGCATGAACGTATCCGTACCTCGCTTACGAACGCACAAAACCCGCCCCACCGGGTCAGTCACAACCATTGCGGCGACAACGATGGAACGGGTTTGTGCAGTCACTCGGTCTCCTTAGGTGAAGGAGGCACCGAGGCTCTTTCGCCTAGGGATCCTTCACAATCATCTTCCCGGGCGAGTATAGACCCGAGCGAGTGATATCTTCATACTCAATTTCGGCGACATCCGGCTTGACCTTGTCCTTATTCGGACGCGGCGAGAGCTTCTCGACGGAACCCCAGTCGCGGCGCCAGTCGTTCTTGAGGTAAGTCGGTACGGACGTAGCCTCATTCACAGCGTCGGAGAATCCGAGCGGACCACCGCCATCGACCGACTGCCAGACATCTGCACCGACGACCTTCAGGCCACGGTCCGGAGTGATGCGGTATTCCGGAAGCTCTGCGACACCTGCGTAGTGGTCGAACGGACGCTGGCACGGGAACTGGAAGGCAACCGGCCAGTCCGGGATAGTCGCAGTTTCCGGCGAAATGACATCAGTCATCGACTGCAGCTCGGCCAGGCGCGGCGGGGTCAGTGCCAGCCACTGATCCTCGGAGACGTCATTGTCCTCCGCGACCAGTCGCACAGCGGTCGCTCCCTCTGGGATCTCCTCGGTCAGGAAGCGCAGGTTACGCCAGGTCGGAGCAGGGCCGATATCAATCGGCTCCGACTCGGAGAGGACCTCGAAGCCATCCTCGTCGCCGCCCTTGCGACCGTACTCTGCCACCAGCTTGCGACCCTGCTGAGCCACACCGTTGATGTCGTGGTGGAAGATACGGCCGGCCGCCGATACGACGAGTAGCGGGTGGTCCTCGTCAATCTCAGGCAGCTGGAACCAGGAAGTTTCCAGGCTTGCAGGACGCTGAATGTCCTCGGAGTAGGAGCCAAGCACCGGCACCTTATCCGGATCCAAGCCAAATGGCAGCTCGACCTGCGAGCCGTTGACACCCTTGTCGGCGCGCTTGCCGCCGTCGGTGCCCGACGCGGAGCCGCCCTCAACTGTGGCGTCCGGATCAGTAGACTGATCATCAGTGTCGGCAGTACTTGCCTGGCTCTGGCTGGTGTCCACAGCTTCGGCCTTCATGTTTGACGGGACGCCGTTCGGGTCGAAGCCACGGTTCTTGCCGCCACCGCGCAACGATTCCGCTAGCGGCTTGCCATCGACGGTATTCAGGAAGCCATCGTTCGGATCGGTTTCCATCAGCACATCGCTCGCCATATTACATGTCTGACCAGCCAAGGAGCGGATATTGCCCGCGGCGACCGAGTATGCCGGGTACTGCGATACTGCGCCCTTGCCCAGTGAAGCCACCATGAACATCGTCACCAGCAGCGTCGTCACTGCAATCGGGGACGATGCAACTGCATTGACGCGGCGCGCGCGTGCCGACTTTTCCTGCGACTTCGGCTTGGTACGGAACTCCTGGACGAAGTTCATTACGGCACCAGCCAGCAGCAGTAGCAAGGCCAGAGCCAATACTGCTGAACCCAGCTGGTGGCCGCGCAACTGAATGGTCTTGTCGAACCACGGCACGCCGTAGGACGACACATACCACCAGCCGTTAATGCCCATCAGCGAGAAAGCGAGGATGAAGGTGATACCACCGGCAAAGAACAGCTGGTTGCGCGGGTTACCTGCTACCCAATGGCTAATGGCCATAGCGGCAAGTGCTGCCAGGGAAGCCGCGATGCCCGCGTACACGCCGAAGTGGTGCGTCCACTTTGTCGGCGTGAAGGTCAGGAAGAACATGGTGCCGATGAACATGAACACCAGGCGTGCCGACGGGCCGGCCAGAGCCCCCGGAACGGTGCGGTGACGAAGCAGCGCGGCAATCGTGATGGTCAAGCACGCCAGTGCAATCAGAACTGGGAAACGACGCGGGAAGGCGCCGTCGACCGACTGCAGCACCAGCCAGTAGTAGCGGACGTACTCGTTGTACCAAGGCTCCGACGGGCCGATGATGCTGCGGACGCGAATGGACTCGCGGACCGTGGCCAAAGTCTGGTCGCCGAAGACACCGACCAAGATTGCGGTGCCCGCAGCCAGGAACGGCGCAATCTGCATCAGTGGGGCCTGCCAACCACCACCGAGAGCCTTATGGCGCTCAACGACAATGCGCACCAGCATCGGGATGCCTGCGAGCAGGGCAGCAACTGCCATTAGGCCCGTTGGGCCCGAGCCCAGTGCCAGCGTGGCGATAACCACTGCGACTGCAGCTGGCAGCAGGCGTCGAGTCAGAATTGCGCGCTCAATGAATACCCAGGTCAGCAGGGATCCCAGAGCAATGACCGGCTCCGGGCGCAGTCCGTTGTTGTACGGCAGCCAGAAGGCCAACAGCACACCAGCAGCAGACCAGTAGGCCACCCGGCGCTGGGCAATCTTGTCGCCGAGGCGCGGGATAACCATTCGGGAAATAATGAACCACACCAGCAGTGCGGACAGCAGCGCCGGTAGTCGCATCCACAGAGATGAGGTGGACACCTTCACCATCAGCGACAGCAGGTCGTAGTAAGGGCTGCCGAACGGTGACTCAGGAGCGCCGAACCAACGGTAGTAGTTCGCCATGTAGCCCGACTCGTCGGAGACGCGCGCCATGGTGAAGATGTAACCGTCATCGGAAGTGTTGCCACCGATGAAGTGCCAAACAACCAAAATCGTGCCAACCAGGATGTCCAGCGGAGTCGGCTTCAACGCACCGCGCTTGAACAGCGGAGTGAAGGAGGAACCGTCGATACGGTCAATGCGAGCTAACGCGACCAGAGAAGCCAGCGTCAGAAGCAGACCCAAGTACATGACGATGTACTTCACCACTGTCGGGTGTGAGGTGTAGCGGGAGTCGATGTTCATGTGGACATCGAGTCCATCGGCTACGGCCTTGGCCGCGTCGCCGTCAGCGGGCAGGTCAGTGTAGATACCGGTGACCTGCGGGCGGTAATCGCCCTGTGCGGTGGCGGTGAGCTTCTCACCATCTGAGTTCTTGGCGCCGTCGATGTTGACGGTGGTCTCATGCTCGTTTGAGCGGATCTCCAGGATCTTGCCCTTGTTGCTGGCAAGCTCCTTCTTATCCAGGCTCATCACCACGCTGTCGCGCAGAATGACGTCGAGGCCGTCCTTGCCCGAACGCACCATCAAGCCCCGTTTAGTCGGCTTATCCGCGGTCGGCGGGATAGTCGACAACAGGGTTGTCCGCTTGTCGGAAAGTTCATCCGTCAGCGACAGAGGCAGATCGACGCTCAAATCCAACGGTGCCTGCGCCATGAGTGGCGCATCCACTGAGTTCAGTGTGTCGCGCTGAGGCCAAGACACGGAGGACTGAGTATTCACGACCGGGAGGAACGGTGTGATGACAAAGCAAATGAAACCGACGATTCCAGCGATAATCGCTGTCCAACGAGTCAGTGTCGTAGGAGAGGGGCCGTCCATAGGCGGTCTCTCCACGCGGTCGATGGTCACTTCGGGTGAGCCGTCGACACTTTCTTTGATTTCTTTAGTTTCGGCAGTCACAAGGAAAGATACTACGGTAATTGGCGTTTTTCTTTGAGTTTGCAACGCGAAAGTTACATCACAGTTTCCACATTAGTAACAGGAATCACGTTTATAGCAGGGGATAGCCGCCCAATACCTACTTGCCAACACCTATTTGCGAACCGCCACTACAAACGGGCCGACCTGGTTTAGCTCCCAGTGCTTCTCAAATGCAGAGCGGGCAAAATTCAGGCTCCGGAAGACCACATTCGGATTGTTCGGATAGATATCATCCGCGATGTCCAACGTCAGCGGAGCGGCATCCTCGCCATCAGGCGTCTCAACTTCGCCCCGCATCACAATGGCATCTGGTCCGCGCCACGGCGTTTCGTCCATTGTCTGCACGAGCTCATCGGGGTCGCGAATCTCCGACCATTCCTCCAACGCCTGATTACGGCGGTCAAACTCACCCAGAGGGTTAGCGTAGTGGCTGGTCAGTGCCTGGAATCCGTACCAGGGATAGAGTGCCTGGAAATTCTTCTCATCCGTCAGCACCACTGTCTGGGCCGGATCGAGCCCAGCCTCCTTCAGCGTTTGGTCCACCGCTGAGTACCACGCCCCGGCATTCGGTGGGAAGCGGTCCGCGCGCTCGCCGTTACCGTCGGTGTCGGTATGCGCCAAGTCGATGGCGCCATGCAACTTATTCGGAATCGACTGTGCGTAGCCAATGCCCGCCAGCAACAAGACTGCCGCCATTACCGCGGAAACACGCTTGGCAATGTGAGCTGGTGCCGCTTGCGGCCAGTACTTCTCGATGCCGTTGAGACGGGCGTCGGCAAGCGCGACCACACCAGCCGCGATTAACATGAACGTAATCGGTGCGGTGAGGCGAAACCCCAGCAGCGTGCGTCCGAGCAGTGTCGCCACCATCGAGGCCACTACCCAGCCGTAGAGCACCAGCGTGCCCAGGCCGAGCGCGCGCGCATCCGGCTCTGTGGCGCTGACCAGCATGCGCACGACACCGATGAAACACAGCACACCGATCACGCTGGCAGCGAGCATCGGCAAAGGCAGCTGCGCGCCCTCTGGCGGCAGGTAATGCGTCGCTGTCGCGCCCGAGCGCGGTGCGCCCGCCGCAACCGCCAGCATGTACGGACCCCACACCGTCGCCGCAATCAGCATCGATCCCACGCCCATTATGATCAGGCGCACTACAGGCATCCACGAGCTTGACGACGTCCACGCGACCACGGCCAACACGACCACAATAAGCGCGCCTACGGCAGTGTAAAGAGTGTAGAAAGTCGCAGAAATACCCAGGAAGACGAGCACGCCAAACATGGCGGACCAAGCGCCGGTGAGACCGCGCCAGGCCATCACGGTCATCGCCGGAAGACCCATAGCAACGACTGCGGCGTAGGGCTCATCGGCGACAGTGGCCAGGGCGACGGCCGTGGTTGTCAGCGCAATGCCAGTGGCTACTGGCAGGGAGCCACTCAGGCGTTGCCACACCGGAACCAAAACACAGCCAGCAGCGGCGAGTGTCATCAACGCCCAGGGCTGGAAGACCTCCCAGCCGGCAATGCCCAGGATATTGGCCAGGCGTCCGCCCAGGAAGAACCAACCAGCGGGGTAGAAAGACGGGATGTCGATGTACGACATGTCATGCAGGCCAGGCTCCGCGGCCATCCTGGTGAGATACTCAGTGCGGAACTCCTGGTCGACAGAAAGGCCGTCCAGCCACAGCCTGGTCGAGCCCAGCGGCAGGCCGACGGCAGAGACCACCAGAATGGCCGGTGACATGTAAGCCATCAGGTACGTCAACCACGTTAGCCACCTGGGGCGATTGTCTTTGCCCTTGGTGGCGAAGAAATACAGCAGGACGGTGGTGAGCGTCAGCGTGATGACAATCAGCGCTGTTGCGACCGCCCTGGTCAGCTGCGAGCCACCAAAGGCCGGCAGCGACAGGCGGTGGAACACAAACCAGGACGCCAGAGCGATAACCGAACCGCCCACAAGCGCTGCGACCAGGTAGAGGAAGGCAGCCTTGAGGGAGAGCTGGTCATCATTGAAAATCTCGTAACGGTCTTCGTCGGTGAACTCGCCTGCGAGCCGGTTTGTGGAAAACTCTGTAGTTTCGTCAAAAGCTGGCGAAGCCTGTTGGGCTTCGCTGCATGATGAGGTGTCGGCCTGCTTGTCAACCATGCTTTTAAGTGTTGCACACGAACGTGAACGACCGGATACCTGCGACGTGGATATCGCTTTGAGGGACGAGTTCTTTAGAGTTTCACGGTAAGGTCTTTACGCGTCGCGAGAAGGAAAGCTCTCCAAAGGATTATTGAAGAACTGGCAAGCCCGATGACCAATCCCCACCACACCCCGTGAGGCCCTAGACCGATGGGAAAAGCAAGTACTAAAGCAGCTGGCAAACCTATAATCCAATAACCAGTGAGGGATGCCTTCAAACCAGTAGTGGTGTCGCTAATCCCGCGCAGGAGACCGATAGCTATGTTTTGTGCAGTATCGACAAATTCCATCACTGCGCCAATAGCCAACAACCCCAATGCGATGCTTAATGTCTCGGTGGCATTGGATTTCTCGGAGCTGTTTATAAATGGGGAAAGTACGAGGCGGGGAGCGCAAAGAAAGCTGACGGAAGCAACAGCAACGATGGCAGCCATCATCGTTTGAGTTCGAATGCCGACTTGGCGTGCAAGGGAGTTGTCATTCAGACCCCAAGCGCGACTCACAAGAATAGAGCTGCCGTGGGAGAACCCAACACCAATCTGGAAAACAATAAAGGTTATTTGATAGACGACGTTGTGCGCTGCGAGTGCTTCTGTGCCAAAGGATCCCATGACCATCGCCAGCACAGAAAACATGCCCGCTTCGGCTCCGTAGGTTGCTGAGACTGGAAGCCCCAGACGAAGCTGAGTGCGGACGAGGTGACGGAGCCTTCCGTGCATCGTGTCTCCGTCGGCACTCCAGAAATCGAGGGCAAGAAAAGTTGAGAGGTCGGGATCTCGGATGGTGATTCGCAGATAAATTAGGGCCGACAATAAATGAACCAGTGTGGTGGACAGTCCAATGCCTAGCAGACCCAATGCAGGAAACGGCCCGAATCCAAAACCGAGCGCGTAGTTCAACGCTGCATTCACTACGATCATCGCGACGGTTATGTGTAGTAGCGATTTTGGTTTACCGAGGCCTACACAAAACTGACGGGAGACTTGGAACCACAAACAAGGAACAAGACCTGGCGCGAGCAACCACATCATGGAAGTGGCTGCGGAACTAATCTCAGCGGACTGGCCGAAAAATGGCAGCGCGTAGGCAATCCCGATTAGCACTAGTGCTCCCACGAGGCCACTGGCAGTTGCTAGGAACCAGCCGGTGCGTGAAAGATTGCGAATTTCGCCTTGCAACGTAGTAACAGATAGTTCAGAGTCCGCTCGTTCGCGAGATTTGCTTTCGTACAGCGCATGAGCCGACGCAATCCTATTGCCCAGTGGTGTTAATAGGCCCACAGCCATTGTGCGTACTTGGTTAAACCACACCACTGCCAAGCCTCCGCCAGCCAGAGCCTCGAGGCTAAGTTGACCCATCATGAGAGTGTCCGTGGTTGAGATTGCGATGTTCGCAAGCTGTGTGCCGGCGAGGGGAAGAGACATCGCCAAAAGCTGACGATTTAAGTTCTGTGAGGTAGTACCGGGCACTACTTTTCCTTCGACCATGAAATTCGTGTTGAACCTAGCGGAATTGAACTTTTCCCAGCGCGCAATGACGTAATTTGTGCCCAAATTTTGTCCTCGAGGGCGACATCGAGTAAACCACGTTCGGACATCCACTCATCGTTGAATACGGTATCTAGATACTTTTCCCCTCCATCGCACACCATGGTCAACGATGTAGAGCCAGCGGGAAAGCCCGGCAGGAGCTCGAGGGCTGCTATTACGGCTCCGCCAGCAGATCCTCCCAGTAGAAGCCCCATGTGCTTTCCGATTGTTCGGCATGCAGCGAAAGCTGCTTTGTCGGATACCTTTGCTCCGTAGTCGAGTAAGTCGTAGCGAACTGAAGTGCCGATAACTGCACCTTCGGGGGTGCCCGTTCCAGATTGCCAATAGTCGTGTCCAGGAGCACCGAATGCAATGGAACCTTCCGGTTCGACGCCTATAATAGTGGGACGGTGTCCCAATTGATGGAGACGTTCAGTAACTCCAAAGAGGCTTCCACCTGTGCCTACGGCACTAATGATATGAGTCGGGCTTTCCCCAAGATCATTTAAAATTTCATCAGCTGCAGGGTAATAACCCATCGAGTTTGCGACATTGTCATGCTGCTTCATGAATACCCAGCCGTGTTGTTTGCCGAGCTCCTCAGCATGGTTTTCTCTAGCCGATGTGGCGAGCGAATCGTCATCTTGATTGGAAACGAAGCACATCTGTGCATTCATTGCACGCATGGAGTTCAATTTATCTTTACAAGAATGATTATCGACGACTGCTACGAAGTCGTATCCGCGCTCAAGTGCAAGAAGTGCTAAGCCCTGTCCAGTATTACCGGAAGTCGATTCAACGATAGTGCCATGCTCTTGAAGTCGGTTATCCTGCTCTGCCGCCTTAATCATCGACTGGGCCATCCGGATTTTCGCACTTCCAGTTGGGTTGAATTGCTCGAGCTTAAGCAAAACGCGACTTTTCTGGGGAGTACAGACAAGCTCGAACAGAGGAGTATTGCCAATGAGTTGAGACATCTGCGTATAAATTCTTTTTGGCATCTTTATTTGGCCTCTGTTCTAGCGATCTTCCGTGATGGTCATGGTGACAGGATTAAAGGCGTATTTCTGAGGAATCCGATAACCGTGGAAAGCAGACTCGTTCGAGTCCATTTGATACCCGGCTGTGTCGGGATAGACTAGGAAATCTCCAGGTCGAGGCCTGTCGGGGAGTTGAATCATTCTTTTGCTGAGATAATCGCTGTCTAAGCACGTTGATCCGGAAACTGCTGTTGCGGTAGCTACTCCCGAGTCGATAATGACTCCGTTACGCACAAGGTATGGGTCCGGATAATACTCCGAGTTGAACCATTGCTCTGAGAGGCTGAGACTAGTTCCACGTACGACAGTTACTGTCCGTGCAGCATTGGGCAATGCGTGACACGAAAGAACAGGAAAGAAACTAGCACCCGCGAACTGGCATAAAGACCGTCCAGGCTCTGCCAAAATCTTTATGTTGTGACGATGAGCGCGCTGAGCCATGGAGTCCGAGCTGCGTCGAGTGGACTCCATATCTCGACGTGTCAGTGGGCGATGTTGATTAGCTATAAACCGTAGTGAGTATTGTCCGGATAAAGGTGATCCGAACGGATATTGGTCTTTAGGTTTATTCGAATCTATGAACATTTCGTTTTTTAGTCGAGATTGCAGGTTTCGCCAGACTCCATACTCGACTGAGCTTGTGGGAAATCCACCTCCAATGGAAATAGTGTCGGCCCGTGGAGACAGGGAGCGCACCTTGAGTAGGGTGTCGATTGCCAGATGCGACATGTTTATCCTCTCGTGGAGGTCATAACCGTTGCAGTGGAAACTTAGGCCGGTAATTTCGATGTTGGCACGGCCTTGGCTAAGACGAGCGGTTAGAGACAAGGCGGTATCGATGCTCATACCAAACCGTGTGGAGGGGGTTTGGTTCGCAATCCGGAGAAGAACTCGGAGCTGATTAGGCGTATCGATTTCGTCGACAAATTGGGAAATTATTCTTGAATCTACTTCATTGGAAATAGTTAGAGTTGCATCGTGGCAAACTGCCAAATGGATAAGTTCTCGACTCGGTGTAGCACCAGTAATGATTAATTTATTTCCTGGTACACCAGCGGCCAGAGATGATTGGAACTCTTCGACGCTGGCGACATCGATTCCACTGTCGAAACCACGAAGAGCACTCAGTGCTATCTCGCGACTGAAGTGCGCGGACTTATTTGCCTTTTTGCCAAACCGGATACCGAATTTAATGCCGACTTCCTTAGCGGTTGTATGCCAGGCTGAAAGTGTTTGAGCAAATTGGTTTGGGCAAAGGACATGAAAAGGGGTGTCGGAAAGCTCAGCAATGAAGTCAAGTTTCCCTGAGCCAATCAGAGCCGTTTGCCAGCTTGGAACATCAATCTTGCATGATATGGCACTTACCACAGGGATATCTCCGTCCCGAATCCCTGCTTAAGACCTTCCTTGGCGAGGATTTGGCCGACAGCGATATCGGTTAGAACTAGTCCGCTGTTATAGCAAAACGTAGTTTCGTCAATACGAGGCAGTTTGCGCCCTTTGCGGAGCAAATCGGATAGTTCGGCATGGACATTCGGCAACCGACCATCGGTGTCAGCGTAATCGCGACCGGTAACATTCATCTGTTCGATACTCGTCGTGATGACTCTGCTCGCTTGATGACAGATATCAGGGGCGATTCCGTAGCCCACAACAACGACGGTTGCGTGCCGGGGAATATCGGATGCTGTGACAGTACAACGAGTCTCAGGTCCAGCGGCCCCGATAATGAGATCACAGTTTGAACTCACAGTTGTAGGATCGTCTACAATCTTGATTTTTATTTTTCGGCCAAGCTTCACTGCTGCTGTTGATGCAATCTTGGCGCCTTTCTCTAGTCCCACGCTGTGGCTGCCGGCGAGATAAATCGTGTTTAATGTTTCAAAGGTTTCAAGGAGAAAAGGGGCTGCGTTTTGTCCTTGGGTTCCCGAACCGATGATGAGAGCGCTCTGAGGAATTGCACCAGCATACTGTGCCAATAGCGCTGAGACTGCCGGGGTTCTGAGAGTTCCTGCCGCAGCGCCGTCGAGAAGTGCAATAGGATATCCGCTGGAATCGTCGTACAGTGTGAGGGTCGTGTAATAGCTTCTATCCCTGGCGCTTTGTTGGTGAGTTTTGCTCCAATGGGTATAGGAAGTCTTGAATCCGACGGAATTTGAAGAACGACTTCTGCCGACCATCGAGTAACTCACGCTTTCAGGTACTTCAACTTTGATTTTCCCTGGGCACAGAGTTCCTGGCTGGTCGAGCTCGATGAGAGCGGATTTCACCGACTCGAGTACGGACTCGGGTGAAATTTTTATTTGAGCTAATTCTGATCTGCTGAGGACGGTCAGGTTAGTTCGCTGTTTCATAGGATTTCACCATCCATAAATCGGATGTGTTGGCCGTAGCCGGGTTCGTTGATTTCATTGATGGGGCGTGTGTTTTTGGTTCCCATAATGTTGATGCGTAGCATCCAGCGGTCGGTCCCGTCGTAGTTGGCTACGAAAGGTACTCGTCCGTGGGCGCATCGGTCATTGTTGATGATGACCATCTGACCTGGCTTTATAGGTACCGTATAGGTGACAGTGTGAAGAGCCTGTTGAAGCTTCTCAAATGCCTCCCACCACTGTAAGGTTCCAGAATTTTTGTCTGTGTAGGCGGGGTCAAACCTCATGCCTAAATTGCCATCAGTTTTCCAGATTGATGTCATGGCAGTAGGAGCTGCATATTCGTAATCACCGTAAGATGCATCTGGAATAATGATGGCTCCGTCCCCGGTTAGAATTTTTTTCGAATCTACATCGAGTAGATGCCATGCTTCATCGATGGGGGCCAGCGTAGTGCCGACATTTTTGGGGTTACGAAGACCAAATAAAGCGAAGTGCGTCGCGCGCCGCGGATGAAAAGCATCTTCTGTGTGCAGGGTCAATGTGGTGTTGCTGCTGGCGCCAACTTGCTGGTTCTCCTGGCCGCGGGTCGGCACCAAGTCTGTGGTGATACGGCCTTTCTGCTGTCCGAACCATCCGAATGGGCGACCGACAGCGCTAGCGATGATCGCAAGAACGAATCTCCAGGTTCGGACCTTGCCAACGCATTCCTGCCACGTGGCTGGGGTAGGTCCGTGAACTGCAGGGAAGGGAAGTCCATGGATGGAAGTGGCATGGGCAGTAGGGGAGAGCAGAATTAGTTCTTTCAGTTCCTCCAGCTCATCAGTCAAAAGATGATTGATGGCATTGTACGAGTCGGGAGAGCTAATCTTCTGTGTCGCAGCCAGTTCGTCGGCAGCTTTAACGATCCTGTGTGAGAGTTCTTGGCTCAGGTGCAAATGCTGCATGACAGAGAGATTAGGTGAGGGTAGCCTATGCTGTAAAGGTTGGCCTAGGTAATTATTCTTAAAAGAATTTCGTTAGTAGGCTTGCCTAAGCTTTACTGCTGCTGTAGTTGTTAGCTATGTCTTTTCTCCTGTGGGCAGTCTTTCTTAGAGATTAAGGAACCATCATGACCAATTTTTCTCGACGCCAATTCCTCGCTGCAATGGCAGTTATTGGGACAGGCACTTTTCTGACGGCGTGTACGTCACGAGAGTCGACGGCAGGGGATGGGGCTGCCAGTGGGGATGAAGTCGAAAACGTTAATGTGCTGCGTGTTGGGGCTCTCGGGAAAGCGGCAAGCGCTCAACGAGACCCTTACCAGCTTTTGCCTAATGATTCAGATATGCTTATTAGCTCCCTGATCTGGGAGGCTCTGACGGTGCCGGGCGAGAAAGAAACTGTAGTGCCACGCCTGATGCAGGAATGGAAACAGAATAATCCGACTGAGTGGGAATTTATGATTGCCGACGGTGCTACCTTCCATGATGGTTCCTCGGTCACATCTGAAGATGTCGTGTGGTCGTTGAAGAAGATGCTTTCGGATGAGGAAAACTCATTCCGGCTTCCAGTGATGCCTGATAGCATTCGTGCTGCTGGAGCCAACGTCGTTGTGATGGAAACTGCGGAACCGAATTCACAGCTTCCGATGCTTGCGCGATTGATGACCTTCGTGATGAAGAAGGGTTCCTCTGCTGAAAAGCCCATTGGATCGGGGCCGTTCCAGCTGGTCAGTTGGGAAAATGGTTCTGCTAAGCTCAAGCGTTTCGATAACTATCACGGAACAGTAGCAGGAGTTGCTGAGGTCCATGTCATTCCATTTGAAGACTCCACCGCAATGACTAATGCGCTGTTGTCCGGGCAAATTGACTTAGCTCAAGCTGCGGGTCCTATTGCGGCCCGATCCGTCGAAGGAAATGAAGATATAAAGATTGTGCGCCGGATGAATGACTCGGTTATTCCACTAATCATGCGTACCTCAGATGGGCCTTTCTCAGATGTGAAAGTTCGTCAGGCGCTGCGCCTTGCAGTTGATCGGGAGCAAATCATCCAACGAGCTCTCTCCGGTTATGGAACCCCTGCAAACGACATTCTTGGAACGGCAGATTCGAACCTGGATTCTTCGTTAGTGCGTAAGCGTGACGTTGTGAAAGCGAAGAATCTCCTCCAAGAGGCAGATTTTGACCTTGAGAAAACGTATGACTTGTACGTTACCCCTGAGGCTCCGGGTCAAGTAGAGGCGATGAAGGTTATCGCTGATCAGGTGAAAGAAATCGGCATGACTCTCAATGTAGTGGAGCAGGATTCGGGTACTTTCTACGACGAGACATGGACCAAGGCAGACCTATATTGTGGCTATTGGGGAACTAATGATTCTGTGCTCTTCTTCGCTGGGAAGGTTCTCGACGGTGACGCGGCCTCTAATGAGACCGCATTTGATGATGCTGAATTCAACGAGATCTATGACCAGGTACTGGAAAGCACCGATACTGAGAGAATTAACCAGCTAAGCCGCCAGCTGCAGAAGATTGAGTTCGAGCGATCCGGGTATCTGGTCTGGGGTGCATCTGACGGAGTCGATATTGCGAGAGCTAATTTGAGTGGTCTGCCTAAGGCTCCAGGCTATGGTCGTGTCCTTCTTGAAACCGTCCAGAAGGCTTAGTGTGCCAGCGGAAATCGCGCGTTGGCTTATTCCTCGGCTGATAATTCGTGGAGGCTTACTTTTCGCAGTTCTCGGACTTGTTTTTGTAGCGATTGATTGGCTGCCCGGTAATGCTGCCTCCGCAATCTTGGGCGCAAACCGGACCCCGGAAGCTCTGGCAGCGCTAGAAAGAAACCTGAATCTTGATAAGCCGCTTATGGCCCGCTTCCTGAGCTGGCTGGGAAGTGCGTTTGCGGGCGACTTTGGTACTTCCGTAAACGGAGTACCGATTATTAATCTGCTGAGTTCAGCGCTGCCTGTGACGCTGGCAACAACTGGTATGGCATTTTTAGTCACTGCTGTTCTTTCGGTAGCAATCGCCATTTTTTGGGCTTCACGTGCTGAAAGACCCTGGATTTCGCACATTATTGACCGATCGACAGTGGCATTAATTGCGCTACCAGAGTTTGTCGTTGGTGTGTTTCTGGTAGCGGTATTCTCTCTCTGGCTTGGTTGGTTTCCCGCGGTCACTATAACCGCGGAAGGCTTGCCAACCCAGATAAGTATGTACGCATTACCGGTTATGGCGCTGGTAATTCCTCAGGCGGCCTGGAATTCGAGAATGCTTTTCGCAGCGTTCGAGGATGCTTCTCACAACACTGCGGTCCGCAATGCTGAGCTAAACGGAATCGTGGGAAATCAGCTGGCACTTCGACATATCCTGCCGCTATCCGCACCGACATTTGCTACTTCAATGGCTACAACAGCAGGTGTTTTGGTAGCAGGGACAGTCACAGTCGAAGCGTTATTTAACCATCCTGGAGTGGGGCTTTTGGTGTCTAATGCAGTCGCGCAACGGGATATCTCGGTGATTCTTGCCGTACTTGCTGTAACAGGGGCGATCATATTGGTGTTGCTGACTGTGGCAGATGCAATAAAAGTCGCATTCACCCCGAAGGTGCAACTATGATTCGAAGGTTTTTAGCGGGGGCCTTTATCGCCCTAGTGTTAGGCGGACCGGTCGCTGCTGGTTTGTTTGGCATTGAACTGTCGGCGCATGGCGTGCCCTTCGCTAACGGTAACGAGGAGGGTTTCCTAGGAACAGAACACCTGGGGAGAAGCGTGGGCGCTGCAGTGCTTGTCGGTGGCCGGTCCTTGGTCGTAACTGCAATTATCGTCGGTTCTTTGACCACGGCATTTGGCGCTCTATTCGGTATCTTGGGGTCGCTAAAGCCAAAACTGGGCTTCTTTATTGAAGCAGTGGCGGATGTCACCATCTTGGTGCCCGCAGTAATTCTTTTGCTTTTAACCGCAGTCTTGTATCCCAATGGTGGGCTACCAGCGCTTATTGGTGTTTCGGTTGCGGTGGGTACGCCTTATGCTGCCCGTGTGGTCGCCGCCGCCACCTATCCCGTTGCTAACGCTGGTTATGTTCAGGCTGCGCTGGGCAGTGGCGTATCGACCGTCTCGATAATCTTGCGGGACATCATTCCCAATATTTCCGCAGTACTTCGTTCGGTATGGAGTCTTCGCATTATCGAAGCGCTGTATGTGCTGGCTACGGCGAGCTTCCTTGGGGTCGGGAGAAGCCTCGGTGAGTTTGCATGGTCAGCGATGGTGCGGGATAACGCGAGTGGAATATCACTGAACCCCTGGTCAGTACTTGCACCAGCCGCCGCGTTGGCAGCGACATCGATTGCTGTAGTGGCCCTGATTAATGGGAGGCAGAAGGAACCGAAGGATGTGCCGAGCTCGTGATTGATGTAGATATTTCCGTGATGCAAAGCGGGCACGTTATCCTACCCCGCACAGTGCTCACTGCCCGAGCGGGTGAGATTACGGTTTTAACTGGGGTGAGCGGCTCCGGGAAGACATCACTTTTAAAGGCATTGATTGGTGCGGTACCGGAGAGATCGGAAGTAATTGGTGGGGTTTCTGTCGAGTCCAGTGGGTGGCGAGATGTAAACCCGCTGGAGCTTCCATCATGTGAATTAGCTCATTTTCGCCGTGAGCACATTGCTTTCGTAGGACAGGATCCGGGCGCCGAGTTGCCACCATTGATGTCAGTAGCCCGGATGCTCCGGGAGCTAGCTCCAGCGGCCGACGTTGCAGCGTTGCTGCAGCGTGTAGATCTTCCAGCCAGCATTGCTTCCCGACGTATTCACCAGCTTTCTGGTGGACAGCAGCGACGGGTGGCACTGGCTCGGGCACTATCGCGTTCGCCTGAAGCCATCGCTCTTGATGAGCCCTTCGCCGGCCTTGACTCCGATACTTCGACGGTAATCGCTCATCTGCTAAGAGGCATCGCGGATAGTGGCGTTACGGTCATTTTCACCGCCCACCAGGTTCCTAAGCTTGCGATTTGCATTGACTCGGTCGTGGCTGTCGGGAATGGAACGGAAAAAAGCGATTCGATCACCCAGCGCGTGGAACGCCAGAGTGTAGAGACGACTTCTGGCCACAGCCCGCGTTCAGTAACGAAAGGCATCCAGGTCACAGAACTCTCCAAAGCCTCGATTGGTGAATCTATGCCGGGGGCGGGGGCAGGGGCGGGTGCGTCTCCAGTCTTAAGAGTTTCCAACCTGAGCTGCGTGAATAATGAACGCGTGACTCTTTTTCAGGGCCTCTCTTTCGCTGTACAGCGTGGCACTATGGTTGGGGTCAAGGGACCGTCGGGAAGCGGAAAGTCGACACTACTTCGGTGCCTAATCGGGCTAAACCACGCAGAGTCGGGTGAGATTGAATGTGCTGGTGTAACTCGTGAAGCTAAGCGTACATGGCCACGGAAGAATCGTTTGATGATGCAGATAGTTCCGCAGGATCCTGCCTCTACGTTGAACCCGAAAATGACCGCGCTCGATGCCGTAGCGCGTGCAGCCCGGGTGTCGGTAAGGGGACGCCGTGACGCACGCCGAGCGGCAATAGATTTGCTCGATCAAGTCGGTATCGATAAGCAGCTCGCACAGCGTAAGCCAAGTGGACTCTCTGGAGGGCAGAGGCAGCGTGTTGCAATCGCACGTGCTCTAGCCGTGCGCCCAAAGCTCCTGCTCTGCGATGAAATTACCTCGGCGCTTGATTATCAAGCAGCGACCAAAGTGATGAGCGTTCTGCAAGAACTCAACAGCGAGGGAATGGGCATAGTTCTAGTCAGTCACGATGATGAGCTGCTGCAATCGTATTGCTCCACGGTTATCCCAATTGGAACTGCAGCTGTGGGTTGAGACTAATACACGCTTGGTTGTCTGAGCCCAGGCGCTAAAAGTGGGGTCAAGGATGAAAAGGGGGCCTAAGTGCAAGAAACTCTCAAGTTTCTTGCACTTCTCGCCCTCCTCAGAAAACAGCCCTGGGGTTTTATCGAAACGGATGCAAGAAACTTGAGAGTCAGCGCGGAAATACCCTGTAAAGCTCTGCTGTTCGAGTCTTAAATCGGCAGCTTCTTGAAAATCGGGCGCGGGATGTGCTTCAGCACCATCATCACCAGCTGGAACGCTGGCGGAGCCCAGACCAGGGTTTTACCGGCCTCGACGGATTTCACTGCGAGCTTGGCGACATCTTCCTTGTTCACGGTCAACGGAGCCTCGTCTACGTCTGCGGACATGCGGGTACGGACCTGACCCGGGCGGATAACCAGGGTCTTGACACCGTACTCCTCCAGGGCTTCGCCCAGGTTCAGGTAGAAACCATCCAGGCCGGCCTTGGTGGAACCGTAGACAAAGTTGGAGCGGCGCACGCGCTCACCAGCAACGGAGGACATGGCAATGAACTGGCCATGACCCTGTGCCTTGAACTTCTGACCAACCAGAACACCCATAGACACCGCGCCGGTGTAGTTGATGTTTGCAGCCAGGACGGCCTTGCGCTGGTTCTGCCAGAGCTCCTCGGCGTCGCCAAGCATGCCGAACGCGACGATGCAGATATCCACGTCGCCGTCGGCAAATGCCTTATCGACGACCTCCGGGTGGGAGTCGAAGTCCGTTGCGTCGAAGTCGAGGGTGACCACCTCGGAAGCGCCGGCGGCCTTCATCTTCTCAGCGGAGGCCTCGCGCAGTGGATCGTTGGGCAGGGAAGCCAGGATGACCTTGGCCGGGCCCTTCTTCAGGAACTCGGCGGTAATAGCCAGGCCGATTTCACTAGTGCCGCCGAGCAGCAGGATGGACTGGGCAGCGCCTACAGCATTAATCATTGGGGCTTAAATCCTCTCGGTTCTTTTAGTGCAGTTCCAGTCGACGCGACATGTCAGAGGCGAAGACACCGTGCGGGTCGATCTCGTTGCGGGTGTTCAGCCAGCTCTGCATCTCGGGGTACATCTGGTGGAAGTTAGCGGCGGAAGTGCGCGATTCCTTGGCCAGGTAGAGGCGGCCGCCGAACTCCATGACGCGCTTATCCAGATCATCGAGGAAGGCGCCCAGACCCGGCTTGATCGGGAAGTCCACGCAGACGTTCCAACCCGGCATCGGGTAGGACAGTGGAGCGCGGTTACCCTCGCCGAACAGCTTGAACACATTCAGTGCCGAGTAGTGGCCGGAGCGCTGGATATCGCGGACAATCTCCTTGAACGGCTCGACGGCCTCGCGCGGAACAACGAACTGGTACTGCAGGAAGCCCTTGGAGCCATAGCCGCGGTTCCACTCACCGATGAGATCCAGCGGCTGGTAGAACTGCGTGAGGTTCTGCACCTGGTTCCGGTAGGTACCGGACTTCAGCCACCACAGCTCACCAATGCTGATCATGGTCAGCTTGTTCATGGTGAAGGACGGGAAGATATCCGGCACGGTCACCAGCTGCGGAGCGTTGAACTTCAGCGGGTCCTTGGCCAGCTTCGGGGCGTATTCCTCCAGCTGAGCCAGGGTTGCCAGCGAACCGCGGGAGATTGCGGCGCGTCCCAGCTTCGGCTCCGGCGAGATGGCATCGAACCACGCGGAGGAGTAAGTGAAGTTCTCCTCGGAGCCATCGGAGTGGAACTCGATGGTCTCGTCCAGAGTGTGGGTCATGTCGCCATCAGCGATGAAGTAAGCCGTCTCGGTCTTGGTCATCTCGATCCGGGCGCGGACAATAATGCCGGTCAGGCCCATGCCGCCGACAGTTGCCCAGAACAGCTTGCCGTCCGGGTCATCTGCGGAGCCCTCCGGCTCGAGATGCAGAATACGACCGTCGGCGACCAGCAGCTCCATCGACAGCACATGGTTGCCGAAGGAACCTGCGGAGTGGTGGTTTTTACCGTGAATGTCCGGGCCAATGGCACCACCGATGGTGACCTGGCGAGTACCCGGCAGTACCGGCACCCACAGGCCGTAGGGCAGCGCGGCCTTCATCAGCTGATCCAGCGTGACACCGCCGTCGACATCAACAATCGCCGACTCCTGGTCAATGGAGTGGATCTTGTTGAGCTTCTGCATGTCGATGACCAGACCGCCCGAGTTCTGGGCGGGGTCGCCGTAAGAGCGGCCCATACCGCGGGCAATTACACCGCGGCGCAGGTGGTCAGGCTTGTCGGAGTTCTGGTCTGCGACAGCCTTGACGGCGTTAACGATTTCATCCAAGTCCGGCGTCGACAGCACCTGGGACTTAGCGGGGGCGGTACGACCCCAACCGGTCAGGGTCCTGGCTTCTGTGTGTACGGCTCCGTAGGCACCGTTCGAAGCATCGGTGCTGGACTTGCCGTTAGTGTTAGTGGACATCAAGGCTAGGCTACCCCTTTGCACCGGCTCCGTCGCCCGTGACGCTCCGAGGTGTTGGTCACGCTTGAGGCTGCGCACGGGCCGTCGGAAAGCGAACGAAATGTACGGAGAGACTATAGATCCATAATTTTTCGGATCTCTTCCGGCAGCATCTCCTGCGAGGTGATTTGCGGGCCGTCGTAGGCCTCGAGTGCGCGGTAGACCTGTGCGCGTTCCTTGCTGTCGAGGATGGGCAGTTCCTCGGCGAACAGCATGACCATCTGGTTCGACAGCGGGGTGTTGGTGTACTCGGCGGCCATGTTGATGGTTTCGCGCGGCTTCTTCTTGAAAAAGTCGAACATGCGATAAAGGCTACCCCGCTTCGAATCCGTCACTCGCGATACCATCAACCTCATGACATCCACGCCCGCTGCTACTCCGCAGACCCTTGCCGTATGTAGTTCCACATCGCCCGTTGTCATTTGGCATGTGGAGCTCTCGCCGTCCTTTGCAGGCGAGAGGTTGTCGGGTGCATGGCTGGTGGATCCGCTTGACGACGGAGCCCTGGAGACCGCCACCAATCTGCTCACCGGTTGCTTTGTTGCAACTGTGACCGCGGGCGATGGTGACGGTGACGCTGCGGCAGAGAGCGCTGAGGGTGCTGAGGGTGCGGACTTGCTATCGCAAGCGATTGAGCAGGCGGGGGCCACGGTGATTGACCTGCCGGCATCCGTGGCCGGCATTCGTGACCACATCGGACAGCTGCGCGCCGCCGCGAAGGAAGAGAAGGCCAAGCCCGGCAAGGGAAATCTGACGGAGCCGCGGTTTCCCAAGGTCAACGACGTGGAGGTTATTGATTTTCCGCATGTTGGCGAAAAGGTCGCAGGGCCGGTGCTGGGGCTTGCCCGCGGGGTAGAAGAGCTGGTGGCGCAGTGGACCGCGGTGGAGTCGCAGCGCCTGCGTCGCAAGTACTTGGTAGAGCCATGGGGTGCGGAGCCGCGCCAGATTCCGCTGGTAAAAACGCGCGCATTGTAGCGAGTTTTTGCTATCCAGGCCACATTGTTTTTCCTGCGTACGCTGTGAGGTATGGCAGCACAGACCGATAACGTAGTCGCCTTCCCAGGCGTTCGCGTGGCCACGGAACCGGCCACGCTCATTATCGGTGCTTCTTTAGAGGAAGAACCGTGCAGTGCCCACCGCGTCTTCGGGGTCAATGACCAGATGGATTTGCGAAGCCTGTCCCGCGTGTTAGCGGTCATCTTTGGGTGGGGCGAGGAAAGCGTGCCGACGAAGTTCCATTTGCCCGGCTCTGCGGTGGAGTCTGCGGCGCAGCTGGTGACTGGCGGCAGACCCGCAGCGGTCGGAGTCGTCGATGTTCCCCTGTCCACCACAGTTGCCGAGGTGCTGCAAAGTCCCGGCGATACCCTTATCTGGCAGTGGGGCCTGTGGGAACATACCTTGCAGGTCAGAGAAGCTTTTGCCCGCGATGAGGCCACCCCGGATGCCCTGTGCATCGGTGGCTCGGGTTCAATCCGCGCACTGGGGGATGTGGACGCGGAGGAGCCGGTAGATATTGCCGCAATCAATAGGGAATTGACCGGACGGGACTCTATTCAAAATACGCTGGCCACCGCTCGTGCCGATATCGTGGACATCATCGAGAGGTCGGGGGTGTTTGAATTCGTGCCCCTGTTACAGGCTCTGGACCTGCAGAGGTCGGAAGCAACCGCGCTGGAATTGACCGGGGAGGCGGGGGAGAGCGTCGTTAAGCGATTGCGCGCATTGCCTATAGAGGACGCCGAGAAAGACCCAGCCGGGCACGATGCGGCATTGGTGGAGCTGCTGTGCTTGGCGGCGCTGACCTCGGATGAGCTACGGCATGATGTGGCGGCGCATGTCATGGAGCGCCTCGGCTGGGAGAGCGACGAGGGCATCCCGCTATCCGGCGAGGACGTTGAGGAATTGGCGGCGGCTAGCTGGGCGGAGATGAGCGCGTTGGGGCTAGCTGGGGAGGATGCGCTCTCGCCGGTGGAGCGGCTGGATCTGCTGCGTGAGGCGCTGCGGCGTTAGTTCTTTTCTCCTCTTTATTGCCTGTTTATGTTCGCGCTGGCTGTTTGTTAGCTGGCCGGTGGCCTAGAATTCCTAGGCGTGTCAGCGAATGAAACAGCAAATGAAAACCCGAACCGCGACAACGGCAAGCTCGGAAACGGCTCCCACGAAAACGGTTTTGTCGTAGAGGACTCGGCCGCAGTGCCAATGGCGACGGAGACCAAGGACGAGCACGGACTGAAAGTGCAGATGATGCGCTTTATCATCTCCGGCGTCATCGCGGCGGTGGTGGACTTCGGCCTGACGTTTATCATGCTCAACGCCTTCGGGGCGACCAACTTCTGGGGTAAGACGGTCGGCTGGGTTTTCGGCACGATTACGGCGTACATCATTAACAGCCGCTGGACCTTCAAGTCGAAGTCCTCGGCGAAGAAGGTGCTGGCAGTTGCGGTGCTGTACTTGATTACTTACGCCACACAGGTCGGCATCTTTAATGTGTTGCAGCCCTGGCTTGTCGAGGCCTGGGATTGGAACGCGCAGTGGGCACAGTTCGGCGCATTCGTCGTCGCACAGGGCGTTGCGACGGTAATTAACTTCATCATTCAGCGTGTATTCATCTTCCGTGTGAAATAGCGCGATACGCTGGGGGACGTGACTTCGACTGCTTCTAATAAGGAATCCACTCAGCTGACCGCCGAAACCGATGTTGACATGCTGACTATTCAGCGCGTGCTGTTTGCTCCGCCCGCAGACTGGGTGGAGCCGGATTTGTACTACCGAGTCGAAGGCGTTGGCGCCTACGACAGCTCGGTGCAGGCCACCCGTAACTCGATCACGCTCGGTCGCCACACCGTGGTGCGCACTGACACCTACTTCGGTCGCTTCCGAGCTTCTTACTGGCAGCGCTGGACCTCAATTAAGCAGGTCGAAATCCGTGCGCGCGTGGTCGGTTCCGCGCGTGTGCTGGCCTACACCGAAGATATTGGGGGCCACCTTCGCTTGGAGGACTCCTGGGCAGCGGGCGGCTCGGATGCCGACGGCAACTGGACCGGTGAGCACTCGCCGATGTCGGGCTCTGCAAATGAAGAGGTGCGCCTGACCGTTCCGCTGGACCGCTTCGCCGATGGCGGTGCCATTCACCTGCGCTTCGACACCGAGGACGCAGGCGCAAAGATTTCCGATGTCCGCTATGTTGTGCCCAAGTCGGCTATCAAGCGCGATATTCCGACTGACCTGGTCATTTGTTCTTACAACCGACCGGTTGACTGTGCTCGAACCGTCGCCACGCTGGCTGAGGATTTGCCAGCCCTTGAGCGCGTTCGCACCATCCGCGTCGTTGACCAGGGCGAACAGCACCCGGCTGACGAAGCCGACTTCATCCAGGCCAAGGAGATCCTCGGCGAGCGCCTGAACGTTGTCCACCAGCCAAACCTCGGCGGCGCCGGCGGTTTCTCCCGCGGCATGCGCGACGCCACCGCTGCGGGCGACTGCATGGTTCTGCTTACCGACGACGACATCCGCCCCGAGCCCGAAACCACCCTGCGCCTATCCGCCCTGGCCGTATGCGCGGAAAAGCCGATGCTGCTCGGCGCGCAGATGCTCTTCCTGTTCAACCCGACCAGCCTCTTCCGTACCGGCGAGACCTACAACTGGAAGGCGCTGACCGTCGAGGAGAACGACCCCAAGTTCGGTTACGCCGACGTGGATGTGCGCAAGTACCACCAGCTGCGTCGCTTGGGCGTTGACTACAACGCCTGGTGGACCTGCCTGGTGCCGTCCGAGGTCATTAAGAAGATTGGCCTGGCGCTGCCGCTGTTCTTCCAGTACGACGACATCGACTACGGATTCCGCGCCGCCAAGGCCGGCTACCCGACCGACACCATTCCGGGCGCCGCCGTCTGGCACGCCGATTTCTACTGGAAGGACATCGAAAACGCCGCCCAGTACTTCGGCCTGCGCAACTCGCTTATCGCCGCCACCATGCACGGCGATGTCACCGCAAAGGACATGGTCAACGTCGCTTCACGACGAATCCTCTCGAACCTGGTCTCCATGCGCTACGGCCTGGCCTGGACGCAGATGGAAGCTGTTCGTGACCTGCTACGTGGCCCGGAGGTGCTGAAGAACGCATCGCAGGGCGACTTCGCTCGCATTTCTGCTGGTCGAAAGAACTTCCCGGAGACCGAGCTGCTGCCGATGCACGAGATGCCGGGTGGTCTGACCCCAGTTCGTCCGCCGTCACACGAGATCTCCAGCGAAAACAAGACGATGGCAAAGCGGCTTGCGTACACCCAGATGGGTAAGAAGCGCCCGGGGCCGGTGGCTGTGGCCTTCGAGGACTCCTTCTGGTGGCACATTTCCACCTTCGACGACGTCTGGGTCACCGATGCCTCCCAGAACGGTGTGCGTCACCTGGTCCGCGACCTGGATAAGGAAAAGTCCATGCGCGCCGAGACCATCAGCCTCATGCGCGAACTGTCCTCCAAGTGGGACGACCTTGCGAAGCAGTGGCGTGCCGCCGTGCCATCTTTGACCAGCGAAGACAACTGGGAAAAGTTCTTCCAAGGCGAGTAGTTCTTCAATCATGACCACGCACACACCCACGCCTTCGACTAGCTCAGGTGGCAAAACCCGCAAGCAGCTCATCGCCATTTTGGTGCTATTGGTGCTGATTATCCTGTTGCTGGCTCTGTTCCTTTTCCTCCAGGTTTCTGGGGATCGAGGTGGCGATTCGGCGGCTGCCGAGGGCAGTGTGTCGTCGTCAAGCGAAAATGGCGATGCGCAGGTGCAGGCGCAGGCGGAGAAGGCCGTCGTAGTGTACAAGCAGGTGCTGGCGAACCCGGCGCCGCTGCAGACTTTTGTCGGTGAAGTTAGTCCTGGTGGGGCGATGAAATATGCGCTCGTGCATCTTGATGATGGGTGCGTGCCCGAGCTGGTGTTGAACTATGGCACAAGTGCGATGAGCGCCGAAATTGATGCGATTGGTGTCTACGGCGTTGACGAGAATGGTCAGGAAATTCAGTTTCAGAATTCCTACCATGACGGCGTGACTTCTGTGGGCGGTGTACGTCGCGCCCTTCAGCGAGCTACTGGGCAGCCGGGTATGTTCTCGTTTTCTGCAGAGAGGATGGGGCGCGATCAGGAAGATTTGCTGGTGACGCGCCAGGGCGATGAGCTGGTGGAAACGCCTGCGAATCCGGGTTCTGGGGAGTTCGAACAGTTTAACTGGATTCCGGCTGACAACCTGGATGTCGTCGAGGCCATTGCTGCTGGTAATGACTGCGCGCCGGGCTCGGGCTCGGGCTCGAATGGTGCTGGCGCTGATGGTGGTAACGGTGGCAACGGCGGCCCGAATCCGACGGCGGGGCGGTCGGCTTCGGGGTCGGGGTCTGGTTCGGGTTCTAGTTCTTCGTCAAGCACGTCTGGAACCAATTCGATTACGGGAACCGTGAAGGTTTTCCAGACCAAGGCAGATGTTCTAGCCTATGAGCAGCGCCAGGATCCTAACCCCGGTTCACCGGACAGGGGACCTTACGCAATCTTGATTCTGGACCAGCCAACCGAAGTTACTGCACAGCTGTCGGGGCAAAACGGACCGGAGACGCGCACGATTGAACAGGCGATCGTCAATCCGGCACTGCACAGAGATGGCGAGCGCGCCACTATTACCTTTTCGGATGATGAATACTATTGGCCCTCTGATCCCGGAGTTCCTTTTGGTATCCGTCTCGAGGATGCACCAAGAGGTTAACGTTTGACAGTTATCCACAGCCGCCAAATTGTCCACAGAAACGGGCAATTCGGCGGCTTTTCTGCTGCCAATTTCCGCGGGGTCGACCATAACTAAAGGCACTAATTCCAATGCGTGAATTCCTGTAGCCCACCTCGGGGAGCGTGCCTAAACCAATGCCTAACTGGACTTACGATTCCGATGGCCTCATCCACGCGGCTTCGCAGAAACAAATCAAGCATCCTTGTGAATATGTCAGTGCCAAGTCAGAGCTGGATAATCTGCACGGGCACGTCGGAAGCGCAAATATTCGAGATGGATCCCTGCTCAGACTGGCGTACGGCACCTACATCGAGTGCTCTCGCTGGAATGCGCTGTCAGCATTCGAACGTTTTCAACTACAGATAAAGGCACTGGTCAAGCCAGGTTCCGGGACAATCATTACGGGCGAAGCAGCCGCTGCGTTGCATGGCATCCCGTTGCTTGTTCGAAATGCCACAATCGCGCTTGCCAATTCCGGCCTGCGCCGACCTGGCGGCGGATTGCGCCATGTCAGTGGCAGAATCCTCGAACAAGACATCGTTCGCATTGGTGGGCGCTGCGTTACAGATGTGCCGAAAACCGTCATCGATATCTGCCGCACCGCCGAGTCCGAAAACGGGCCAATCATCGTTGACACCGCACTGCGACAGTGGTGTGACCTCGAAGAACTGCACACCGTCCTCACAAATTACCCACGTTCGCCGGGGACCCGTCGCGCCCGCGAGCTACTTCGAACTGCCAGCGAACACAGCGAAACCATCGGTGAGTCGATCACAAAGAAATGCATAATCGACTCAGGAATTGCCACGCTTTACGACGAAAAATGCGTGCTCATGCAGCAAGTCGAGTTCTATGACAGTGAAGGATTCATTGGGCGCGTCGATTTTTATGTGCCTCATCTGAATTTGATCATTGAGTTCGATGGGCTGACTAAGTATTCCGGTGGCGGGGTAGCAGCCACGGAAACTGTACTTCTGAAAGAGCAAGCTCGCGAGAAGCGTCTGAGGAACCTCCACTTAGATGTACTCCGCTTCCAATGGGCGCAGGTCATTAATGGGGACTGCGTGGAGGTCTTGCGACAGTTTGCTATTCGGCAGAGGCAGCGCATTCAGGCAGGTGGGTTGGTATTTTCGTCCGAAGTTGGGCGTTTTCGTCAAGCCACTGTCCCGTATAAAGATCGGCAGCTCCGTGATTCCAGAATCCAGGAGCGTAAGCAGCGTTTGCAGCTTCTGGAAAATGCACCGGCCTCGCGCGACTCAGGCTAAGTTCAGCTGCTGACCTATTGCAATTGTGCTCACCGGACTTGGAACGATTTCGAGCGGACTGGCTCGGATTTCCAGCGACTTATGGCCAACTTTCCGCCACTTGTCGATGACTTTTCAGGACTTATGGCCACGCTGTTGGCCTGGCCCGCGCACTTATCGTAGGACTATTCACTTATGCGCAGGCTGTAGCGCATCGATGAGTGAATACCTCATCGATATGTCAGTGGAGGAGAAGGGAACCAGGGGTTAGGTAACACTTTTGCGCACTGAGCACTCGAAATGCGGACTACACGACCCGGGCGAGATCAAATATGCAGGCCAGTGCCACAGCCTCAGCCCCACCAGCCGCAACGCCAGCCCGAACTACTTCGACTTTGGATCGAAGCGCTCGAAGTTCTCCGCGCGCCCCTGCTTCAGTAGCTTGAACCAGCGGTAGAAGCCGCGGACATCGCGGCGCTGGACCAGGAAGAACCAGCCGAAGCGCAGGAACTCCTGTGGCATGAGCTTGCGCATGCCGGGCTGGCTCATCAGGTAGCCGCGGTTGCGGTAGGTGAAGTAGCGCTTGAAGTCATTGGTCGGGTACTGCGTGTGCATTTTGCCGCCGAGAATGGGCACAAATTCACCCGAACCGGAGGGGTGCAGGTAGGCCGTCGTCAAGCATGTGCCGAACCGGAGGCCGGAGCGGACCAGGCGGCGGTGGAATTCGACCTCGTCGCCGCGGATGAATAGGCGGTAGTCGGGAACGCCGAGCTGTTCCAGCGAGCGGGCGCTAAACAGTGCGCCGTTAAACAGGGATGCGATGCCGGGCAGGAGGTCGTGGTTGCCGTCGATGGTTTCGAGGTCGCTAGGCAGTTCGAGTCCGGTCGCAGCCTTCTGATCTGCAAAGTTGGTGAACCATCTCCGCCCCTCAGAGTCGTTCACTGCCGGGAGTTTGGGGTTGATGCCGCTTTCGAAAAGCTCCTCGCGATGACGGCGCCACACCAGCCCGCGGCGCAGGGGGAATGCCAGCTTGTTCGGGGCCTTAATGTCGCAGACCACCGGCGAGACAGCGTCGAGCTGGTGACGTCGCGCGCAGCTGTGCAGCGCCTTCAGCACGTAGGAGTCCTCCGGGCGCCCGTCATCATCGGCGCACCAAATCCACTCCGCGCCCAGCGACAGCGCAGTCAGCATACCCAGTGCGAAACCACCAGCGCCGCCCAGGTTCGTCTTGGAGCCGAAGTAGTGAATTTCCGGCGCCGATCCGCTTTCCGACGACTGCTGCGCCGCCACCTGCTCAGCGAGCTCCTTGACCTTCGGGTCATTGCCGTTGTCGACGATGATGAGCCATTTCGGCATGTGGGTCTGGCTGGCAACGATGGGAAGCGATTGACGCAGGTCCTCGATGCGGTTGTGAGTCACCACGATTGCGGCCGTTGCTGCTTCATCGTGCTTTGGGTGGTCAGCCGAGTTTTCGCTCACTTCGTTCTCCATCGGGGGAAGTACCGTTTATTACTGTTTTTATTGCTGTCTATCTTGCCATGTTGCTCCGGGTGGGCAATTCCAAGCATCCGTGCCGCCCGCCAGCCGCCCGCCAGCCGCCCGCTCGGCCACGATGGGGAACCGCGCCCGGACTCCCGGCGAAGCTGCTACCGTCGCTGCGCGAGCACGCGGCGCACCTGGTCGGCGGCCTCTTTACCTTCGTAGGCTTCGACCACTTCGTCGACAAGCCCTGCCTGTCGAACCGTACCGTGATCAATCCACAGCGCCGTGTCGCACAGCTGCGCCAGGAACTCATTTGAGTGCGACGCAAACACCAGCAGACCGGAGCGGTCGACCAATTCGGTCAACTTCGTCCGGGCCTTCGCCATGAATGCGGCGTCGACGGCTCCGATGCCTTCGTCGAGAAGCAAAATCTCCGGCTCAATGGACGTGACCACGCCGAGCGCCAGTCGCACGCGCATACCGGTGGAGTAGGTGCGCAGTGGCATGTGCAGGTAGTCGCCGAGTTCGGTGAACTCTGCGATTTCGTCGAGCTTGGATTTCATCTGCTTGCGCGTCTGCCCCAGGAACAGACCGCGGATGATGATGTTTTCCAGACCTGAGATCTCCGGGTCCATGCCGACACCGAGGTCGAACACCGGAGCCACACGGCCGCGCACATCGGCGGCACCGCGCGTGGGCTCATAGATGCCCGACAGCAGTCGCAGCAGCGTGGACTTACCCGCTCCGTTGTGGCCTACCAAGCCGACGCGGTCGCCCTCGCGCAGATGGATGTTGATGTCCTTCAGCGCTTCAATGACCACGACATTGGAGTCATTGCGGCCAATCGCACCACCCGCGGCGCCGAGGAACGCCTTCTTCATCGACCGCGATTTGGCGTCGAAAATGGGGAAGTCAACGCACGCGTTGTAAGTATCAATGCTGACCATGCTTATCCCTTGCTAGTTCTATTCGCTTTACGACGGCCCTTGCGGCCTAAACCCAGTAGCTCACGCGGGAGCGCCACAGGCGCATGGCCCCGAGTGCCAGCAGCAGGCCGACTGCGGTGCAGGCGAGGACAATCCACCAGTGGTAGGTATCCACCGGCTCGCCGGTTAGCGGGGCACGGATGATTTCCAGGTAGTGGAACAGCGGGTTGATCTCTGCGATGCGTGCGCGTTCGGCGACGGCACCGCCCTGTTCCTCCAGCGTCTTGGTGGTCCACACAATCGGAGTCATGTAAAACACCAGCTGAATTAGGGAATCCAGCAGTGGTGCCACGTCGCGGTAGCGCGTAGCGATGATGCCGAAGAACATCGTCACCCACACACCGTTGACCACCAGCAGCGCCATCGCTGGGATGACTAGGAAGAAGTTCCAGCCCAAATCCGGCCGGAAGACCAGCACGAGGATCAGCCAGATCACCATGTTGTGGGCCAGGAAGAGCAGCTGCCGCCATACCAGCCTGTAGACGTGAACGCTCAGCGCGCTGGGCAACTGTTTGATCAGGCCTTCGTTTTCAATGAAGACGGTTGCGCCCTCGCGCACGCAGCCGGAGATGAATCCCCAGATGATCAGGCCAACGGTCACGTGTGGCAGGAAGAACGCCAGCTCCTGCTGGAACAGCAGCGAGTACAGCAGGCCGAGAGCGAGGGCCATGGCGCCGGTGGCAATGGTGATCCACAGTGGGCCAAGCGTGGAGCGGCGGTAGCGCTGCTTGATGTCCTGCCAGCCCAGCTGCAGCCACAGCTCGCGCTGGCCGAAGCCGGTAACCAGATCCTGCCAGGCAGCGCCCATGGTGCGGGAACGCGACTTGAAAGCCGGTGCCTCACCCGTTGCGTCAGTTATGCGCGCAATGTCGCGACGGAGAGTTTCCTCCGTGCGGATAGCGGAGCCATTGCGCACAGTATTGGCCGGCTGGTCGGCTGCAGCTGCGGATTGGCGATCATTTTCTGCGTTAGTCACGTCTCCAAAATACTAGCTAGGGCGGTTTAGATTGAATACCGACGGCACCGGGCGAGCCATTATTCCACGTCGTGACGGCGAACAACGGTCGCGTGGGACGGTCGTCATTGGTGGTGACGTGGTGCTTCTGAGGCTGTTTCCACGGTTGGTTATGTGACTGGTTATGTGACCCTGGAAAACTTACATACAATCGCCGCTGTAACTGCTTTATGGCATGCAGCTGGTGCATATGGTTCACGCATCGGGAGTGCTTGCGCATGGCTACAGGCAAGAAAAGTTCGTCCAATTTTAAGCAACTACTAAAAAGGGATAAAGATTATCCTATAGGGGGTTGCTTCGATAGAATTGGTTCCAACTAAGATGTGCAATCGATACACGGTTCGGGGCATGGATGCTCGATTCGTGGGTGATTGCACAGTTAACTCTGAAATAGATATCGCAGCTTGAATTCGAAACCGGGAAAGGGTTTTCATGGCCTTCGATGTGCCGACAACCAGGGGTGCTTACTCGTCGCTTTCCGACGGGTGGACATACCTCAATGCGGGTCAACGCACCCAGGTACCCGAGCGTGTCCAGGCTGCGATGATTTCTGCATTTCGCAATGCCCAGAAGTCCCTTCCTGGTGAGACTGGGGCGGGGGCTCATGGCCAGTCGCGCAGCTCGGGCGTTCCCGCTGCAGCGGAGCTAACCGCCAGTGCGCGCCGGGCTTTTGCCGACCTCACTGGCGGCCCGGTCGCCGGCGTGGTGTTGGGATCTTCGCGTGCGGTGCTCATGGAGCAGTTCACGTCCGCAATGAGTCGACGCTTGACGCTCGGCTCTAATCTGGTGATTTCTCGCATTGGTTCGCAGGTCGTACACGCACCACTACGCCGAGCAGCTAATCTCTACGGAGCTCAAGTCCGCATTGCTGAGGCCGACTTGTCCTCGGGTACGTTGCCGTCCTGGCAGTTCGACGAGCTCGTAGACGAGCACACTCGCCTCGTTGTCGTCCCGGCCGCGGATTCGTTCATTGGCACCATCGCCCCGGTAGCTGACATTTCTCGGCGGGTGCATGAGTACTCCAACGCCTGGGTTTTGGTCGATGCCTCGGATATTGTCGCCTACCGCGATGTGTCGATGAGCAAGCTGGGCGCCGACATCATGCTGGTTGATGCCTCCGTGCTGGGCGGGCCTGAGGTCGCAGCATTGGTGTTCAAGGATCCCGAGATGTTCGAGCGCATGACGTCGTTAAGCTATGTGCCGAATGTGCGCGGCGTCGAGCGGATCGAGGTTTCCCCAGTGTCGCCGGCGTTGCTTGGCGGAGTGTCGGAATCGGTGCTGCACCTGGCATCGCTGGATAGCACGGCGAGGGGGTCGCGTAGGCATCGCATTGAAACGGCGATGCCGCAGGTTTCTCGCTACTTGACGACGTTGTCGGAACGCCTAATTGCGGCGTTGATGACCCTGCCGCGGGTGTACATCATCGGCATGGATACCGAAGATGATTCTTTCGCGAGTGTGTCGCGGGCACAGCACATTCCGCGCGTTAGCTTCCTCGTCGATGGGGTGTCGGCGAAGGTGGTCGTGGATAGGTTGTTGGATAATGGCCTCGTGACCAGCATTGTTGATGCATACGAATCGCCACTGCTGGAGGCCATGGGCATCGATGAGGCTGGAGGCGCCGTGGGAGTTGGCCTCCAGCCGTTCAATACGCCGCACGACATTGACCAGCTCGTGCGGGCAGTTGCCTCGCTCGGTTAGCTAGGTAGCCGGTTAACTAGACGGTCAGCACAATCTTGCCGCTGACCGCGCCGCTGTCGAGCAGCTCGTGGGCCTTGGCTGCGTCGCGCATATCCATGACCTCATGAATTTGAGGGGTGACGGTGCCGTCGGCAAGCATTGGCCAGATGGTGTCCTCTGTGGCGTTGACGATGCGAGCCTTGTCAGCGAGATCGCGGTAGCGCAGGCCGGTGGCGGTGATGGAGCCGCGCTTGCTCAGCAGGCGGCCGATGCTGAGCTCGCCCTTAACGCCTCCCTGCATGCCGATGATGACCAGGTGGCCGTCCTTCGCCAGGGCCTTGACGTTTCGGTCGAGGTACTTTGCGCCCATGATGTCCAGAATGACATTGGCGCCACCCTCAGCTGCAACGATCTCCTCGAAGTCCTCTTCCTTGTAATTGATGAGGATGTCGGCGCCGAGCTCCTTGCACTTAGCCAGCTTCTCCGCTGAACCGGCGGTGACTGCGACGCGAGCACCGAGCCGCTTGGCCATCTGAATAGCGAAAGTGCCGATGCCGCCCGCGCCACCGTGGACCAGCAGTAGGTCGCCTTCCTTGGGGCCGGCAATCATCACGACATTCGAGAACACCGTGCAGGCAACCTCGACGACGGATGCGGCCTCGGTGAATGAGTAGCCATGTGGCAGTGGGAGAATCTGGCCGGCCGGGACTGCGACCTTTTCGGCGTAAGCGCCACCGGAGAGAAGGCAGCAGACCTCGTCGCCGACTTTCCAGCCCTGAGAGTCGCCCTTGACCTCTTCAATGACACCCGCGCACTCCAGGCCGAGAGTGTCGGTCACGCCTTTCGGTGGCGGGTAGTGGCCAGCGGCCTGCAGTAGGTCAGCACGGTTTACGCCAGCGGCCTTGACCTTGACCAGCACCTGCCCATCCTCGAGAGTCGGTTCCGGAGCATCGGCCCATTCCAGGGCGCGGGGGTTGGAAAGATCAGTCTGAATGATTGCCTTCATAGTCTTCAAAGGTAATGCAAAAACTGGTTATGCACGCGGTATTTCAAGCTCTTTTGCAATTAGCAAAAATAGTTATGTCTGTAGAGGTGGATGCTTGGGGTGTGGTTTCCGATGAAGGGCTTGCGAAAGGTGCTGGCAAGGGGTGTTATGAGGGCGTTTGCTGCCTTACGGCGGTATGCGGTTATGATGTTGGCGTTGGAAGTATGGCAGAGCGGCCGAATGCACTGGTCTTGAAAACCAGCGAGGGTCACACCTCCGGGGGTTCAAATCCCTCTACTTCCGCAGCTGGGAGCCCTCAGTAGATCTTCTACCGGGGGTTTCTCCATTTCTCCTAAAAGTTGGCGTATGTACTGAGGTCGGCGACGGATAGTTGGACCTTTGGGCGGTTTTCGTGGTTAACCCCGTTATGGGGTGGTCGGACGGGCATGTAATTGGGCTCTTTGGATACCCCTGAACAGCGTTACAGGGGGCAAGCTGGGGTGTTTTGTCGCGGGATGGAAAATGGGGTCAATTTCGGCAGCGGTGGGGAATAGCCATTTCAGGGCAGTGTGTATTTCTATAGTTAAAAGTATTCCAGCCGGCCCAAACCTGTAACGCATGTGCGGACATGTGACTGGTGTGACCGATGTGGCGACATAGTTTTCGATTTTTAGGTTGATGTTCGAAAAATGGCTACTTGTTGCCGCCGTCGATAGGTGTCGTATTAACTATCGCCAAGTGAATCGCACGCCGATGCATCACGCGTGCATTCCTACTGGAGAACCCCCATGTTGGCCTACTCCGACCACAAGTCTTCGCATCGTTAAAAGGAGCCCGTGACAGATGGCAACTCGCACCGTACGTAACCGCAGCATTGCTCGCATTGCTGCACTCTCTCTAGCCGCAGGTATGACCTTTGCGGGATTCGGTAATACCGCACATGCTCAGGAACTGCCGAGCATTGATTCCATCACTCAGACCGTCACCGACGCCATTGGCGAAGTCACCGGTACTGGTTCCTCCAGCGCGACGCATAGCTGGAAGAACTCCAATGTGACGCGATCCGTTGAGGTCAATGGTGTCGCGGGTGCCGTCGTCAAGCCTGGCGATGTCGTGACCTTTACTCTGACCTACACGGACAACAACATCTGGGGTGCGAAGTCCTACATTCAGCGCATGACCGATGTCATTCCGAACGGCCTGCAGTACGTGGCCAACTCGGCGACGTACAAGGTCGGCAGCGATGACTGGGCGGATCCGAACGAGTCGGATAAGTGGCTGGAAATCGTTAACAACGGTGCGGTGGAGTTTAAGGCCGGCACCATCTTTCAGGCATGGGGCTCCCCGACCACGTCGACTGTGAGTTTCAAGTGGCAGTACCGCGTCACGGACGCGATTGCCGACGGTGCGTTGAATACGGGAACCGAAATCCACTTCAACCCAGGCGACAAGGTGGAGAAGCTGCATGACATGGGGCCGAAGCTCACTGTGAAGCGGGAGGCGCCGGCTCCGGGTATTCCGGGTGTTCCGGGTGGCTCGCTGGGCTCCCCGAGCCTGCAGTCGCCGGGCTTCCAGTCCCCGGGGCTGCCGTCGCCGGGGCTGCCGTCGCCGGGCATTAACCGCTAAGTAGTTTCCATCTGCGCACTTTCATCTCGATAGTTCTCAGGTCTCACAGAAAGCTTCTCAACATGTACAACGCACACGCCCAGACCACTAAGGCCTCTCGTCCGCGACGTCGCTCCCGTACCGCCATTGCCGCAGTTACCCTCGCAGCTGGCTTGACCTTCGGTTTCGGCGCTCCTGCCATGGCGCAGTCCCCGGGTCTGCCCTCGCCGAGTCTGAACTCGCCAGGACTTAATTCGCCTGGTCTGACCCTGCCGGGCTCGAGCGCCCCGAAGGTGAAGCTCGGCACTGTCGGTGGCCCGATTTGGTCTGCTGATGTTTACTCGCAGATTATCCGCGGTAAGGAGGTCCGACCGGGTGACGAGGTCACCATCCGTATTGAGGTCGTCGGCGTCAATGGCGAAGGCAAACTGCGGGGAATCGGCCACAACATCCCGGCTGACTTTGAGCTCGTTCGTGTGACTCGCCAGTCGCAGGACAATATCCTCGGTGGCGGTATTTACACGCTGAAGGAGGGGGAGTACGTCAACACCGAGCGCAACGGTAATCGTCAGGTGCGCCTGTCTTGGACGGAGGGCGGCTTCCTCGGTGTCTTCAAGGACAACCCGACTGTCAGCAGTTCGAAGTCTGTCTCCGTTGACTTCACGTACAGGGCTCCAGGCTATGAAGGTGAGTTCGACAACGGCGGCTACGCCAACTTGGGCGCGGCTTTTAACCCGACCGCGAACTGGGTCGTTGGCGGCGAAAAGGTAGTCGTGAACAAGAATGCGAAGCCGTCGTGGTGGCCGTTCTAACGACTGTTCGAGGTCGCGATTAGCGGCAGTTCTCTCTGAGGGATAAGTAAAAACTTCCCCCGGATAGAGAGCGAATTGCAGAACGTAACCCCCGGTCGCATGCGGTCGGGGGTTTCGTGTGTCCGAAATCTGCCACAGGTAGTTTTCGGAGGTAATTTAATTGCTCCGACCAACGTGTACTGTGGCCTGAAACAATACGGGCAAATTGCCAAAACCGGTAAGCTCGGTCTTGCTGTAATACAAACCCAGCGTCATACTGGCGGACGGTATTGAGGGAAAAGGTCGAACAATGGCAACGAATCGGAGCAACCACTCGGACGACTCGTTCGGTGAGTGGAGCATAAATCCGGGCACGTCAGATGATCAACCCTCCGCTGATACGCCGGCAAATGCGTGGAGCGCTGTGGATGGGGCACAGTGGGAGCAGCCTGAGGGGCAGACCCAGTATCTGCAGCAGCAGTATCCACAGTCCCAGCAGCCTGAACCATACCGCCCTGCCCCCTATGTTCCAGGTCCGCAAGCTGGTCCGGCTGCTGCGCCGCGCAATGACAACAAGGGGCTGACCATCGCGGTTATTGTCCTGGCACTCGTTGCGGTCGCTCTCTTCGTCGGCGCAATGGCTTACTTCTACTTCTCCGATTCGAAGGGAGTGAATTCGGCCGGCAGCAACTCGCCCCAGTCGGTTCAGTCCGCTAGTGCTGAGGATTCCTCCACGTCGTCGACTGCTGAGCAGAAGCGTCGCGCTGAAGGGTTCCAGCCGCCATCGAATTGGCGCCACTGCTCCGGCTCAGGCGATCCGGGTGATTTGAACTTGGTATATGCAGAAGATGTCGGCGGTAACACGACGACCTGTCAGTTTGCCACCAACGTCCGCAATTCCTTCGTTGAGCAGTATCAACTTACGAAGAAGCTCAACGGTACTGTCACCGCTAGCAGCCCAACAACAGGCAAGACATACAGCATGACCTGCCGCGATAACGGTGAGGTTGTCACTTGTACCGGCGGTACGAATGCGACGGTGCACATTGTCTAAACGTCTCCGAGTAGCTCTGGCCGCAACCGCCGTCGTCACGCTCGGCCTTAGCGCCTGCACCATCGGCACCGACTCGGCGGACATGCCGTCGCCGACGCTATCCAATCCGCTTGACGACGGCCCCGGCGGAGCATCCTCCGACGGGAAAGTTGTGCCCGGTGAGATGCCTCGCGAAGTTGTCGAGGCAGTGAAGTCCGCGCAAAAGGAACTCGGTGGTCTGGCCGGCGCCGCTCTGGCAACGCCGGATAAGGATTCCGAAGTGGTTGCCACAGGTGACTTCAAAACGGGTCCGGCCTGGTCTACCTCCAAGGTGCCGATTGCGGTGGCTTATGTGCGCCAATCGGGCGTGGATTCCCTGGTCGAAGCCGCAATCACGGTTTCCGATAACGATGCGGCTGAGTCCATGTGGTACTCCCTGGGCGATGACGCGACCGCGGGCGCGACCACCGACGAGATTCTCCGAGAGGGCCACGACACCCGCACCGTCATGGGCACTGACCGCATCCGTGCGGAATACACCGTCTTCGGGCAGACGCAGTGGGATTTGCGCGACCAGGCTATTTTCGGCGCCAATTTGCAGTGCATCGAGGCGGGCCCAAAGGTCGCTGACCTCATGGGACAGATTGCCGACGAGCAGTCCTACGGCCTCGGACGCATCCGCGGTGCCCACTTCAAGGGTGGGTGGGGCCCAGATGATGAAGGTGTCTACCTTGTGCGGCAGTTCGGCTATCTGCCGGGCAAGAAGCCGGGCACCTTCGTTGGTGTCGCTATCGCAGCCCAGCCTGACGACGGCACCTATGAGACCGGCCAGCAAATGCTTGACCGCATCGCAAAGGCGATTGAGCGCAGCGGTGGCGCGACCACCGGCCGCGCCGGTAGCTGCTAGCTGAGCGATAGCTGTTAGCGCTCAATTCCTAGCGCAGCCAGCAGCTGCGAGGTCTCTTCCTCAGTAGTGATGGTGATGCGAGCACCTTCGCCGGCAAAGCAGCGGATGAGAATGTTGCGCTGCGCCAGGAAGTCACCGAGATCCGTGGTGGTGGCCACCGAGACGTCGTCAAGCAAAGAGAGATTCGCGATCCGCCCCTCGTCAATCCAAATGAAGTTGGCCTGCGAGTTCGGCAGCACCGTCTCGCGGCCGGTGGCGGCGTTGATGGCCTCTGTGACGGCGACGCGCTGTGCGCGGACCTCAGCAATGCGGGCGGTGAGCTCTTCCTGTGCGTCGAGCGAGGTGAGCGCGGCAATCTGCGCGAGAGTGTTTACGGAGAAGGGGATAGCGACCTTATTCACGGCCTCCACAAGCTTCTCCGGGCCGAACATGTAGCCCACACGAAGCCCGGCCAAACCGTAGACCTTGGAGAATGTGCGCAGGCCAACCAGGTTGGGGTAGGTATCCAGCAGCTCATGCGCCAACGGGGTAGCAGCATGAGTGGCCTCGTCTACCAGCTCGATGTACGCCTCGTCGAGAGCGACCACAACATCGCCCGGAACCTGCGCCATAAACTCCGCGAATGCCTCGCGAGTGATGGTCGTGCCCGTCGGGTTATTGGGATTACAGACGAAAACCAGGCGTGTGCGGCCGGTGATAGCGGCAGCCATTGCCGAAAGATCATTGCGACCCTGCGCATCCAGCGGCACCGGCACCGGAGTAGCCCCAGCGACGCGAGCGAGAATGGGGTAGGCCTCGAAGCTGCGCCACGGGAACACGACCTCATCCCCATCCGCACAGGTGGCCTGTACGAGCTGCAGGCACAGAGCAGAGGAGCCGCAGCCGACCGCGACCTGCTCCAGGGGCAGACCCAGATGCTCGCCGAGCTTAATGCGCAGGTCAACCGCGCCCATGTCCGGGTAGCGGTTCGGGCTGGTGGTTGGGTCAGCGATGGTCTGCGAGATGGCCTCCACCACCGAGGGCAGTGGCGGTTGGGTCATTTCATTGGACGCGATCTTCAGCGCGCCGGGCACAGCCTTGCCCGGGACATAGGCCGGAACCTGCTCGAGGTCGGCGCGGGTTTTGGGCTGAACTGAAGATGCATCGTTGGTCATAGGCCTAACTGTAGAACATGGCCCGGATTGGGCAGTACAGAATCCCCGCAAAATCCCAAGGTGTGGTCGCTATTTGTGGCGCCGTATTTGGTGGCTCCGCGGGTGTTTTGCTTTTCAATTCTTGTGTTCTGTAGGATTGGCTGCGGTTATTTGGTCTCGTCCACGCAATGGCGAACAGCTTTGCTGAAGCGGGACCGATGCCAGTGGTTTTGGAGGCGTGCCAGAGCGGCCGAATGGGGCTCCCTGCTAAGGAGTTGCCTGTCTTGCGACGGGCCGGAGGTTCGAATCCTCTCGCCTCCGCCACACGCGCCCGTAGCTCAACGGATAGAGCATCTGACTACGGATCAGAAGGTTAGGGGTTCGAATCCCTTCGGGCGCACCATGTAGACCCGCACCTTGTAGGTGCGGGTCTTTTTGTTTTATTACCTGGCAGTGCAGCGCGAGCCGGGGCATTGCGGGGCGGGGCAGCGCGGTCCTTCACTTGTGGCCAGGGTTCGGTCACTTATCGATGGTTTCTCGTGGCCTGTCGATGGTTTTGCGCCACTTATGCGCGCGCTGTGGGTGCTACGTGTGCACTTGTCGATGCGCTGTTCACTTGTGGCCAGGCTATAGCGAATCGATAGGTGAACTATGCATCGATAAGACAACGAACCAGCTCCCTTGCTCCAGCAACGCGCAGCAACAGGTAGCAAAGCGCAGCAACAGGCACCAACCCGGACCTGCCGACCGACTCGCACCTCCTTGAGCAGCCACGGCCGTACCTCCAACACCCCCGCGCAGCCTTTGCCCGGCTGAATCCGATTAGCCTGGCCTTGTACTTGGTCAATCGGGGCCTCCGCCCCGCGACGCTTCCGCCCCGCGCCGCCCCGCGCCGTCCACCTCGCGTACCGAGGGACATTTTCCTATCCTGAACAGTTGCAATAGACTTAGACCCCGGTTGCCCTCCCCGTATTTCGATAGGAGCCTTGATGGACGCCCGTCTAGCCGTTCGCCGTAAGCCCGAGTTCCGCAATGAGGAAGCTACGCTGCTGTCCTCGATCGGCCAGGACGGCGAGGTGGCAATCTACTATCTCTACGATGCTTTCGATGCGACGGAGGAGGATCTTGTCGCGCTGCGTGAGTCGGTAGTTGCTGATTCGCGTGTCGACGAGCTGGTCGAGCTCCCGGCCCCCGCCGAGCTGGGGAACTACCTTGCTGTCGAGCCGCTGCCTGGCCAGTACGACCAGCGTGCCGATGCCGCCGAGCAGGCCCTGCGCCTGCTCCGCCCGGAAACGCAGGCGCAGATCACCTCGGCAACGCTGTATGTTTTCGATGCTCCGGTGAATGACGCCGTGCGCTCCTTCCTCATCAACCCGGTCGAATCGGGGGAGAAGAACCTGAGCGTCCTGCGCCGTCCGAGCATGGGCGAGATCGAGCCGCTGAAGGAGTACCCGGGCTTCACCGAGCTGGATGACGAAGGCCTGGCCGAGCTGCTCGCAGCCGACGGCATGGCCATGTCGCTGGCCGACCTGAAGACCATCCAGGATTACTTCCGCTCCGAGGGCCGCACTCCGACCGAGGTGGAGCTGTCCGCGCTGGATACCTACTGGTCGGACCACTGTCGCCACACCACCTTCAACACCGAGCTGACCTCCATCGAGAACAACGAGCCGCGCTTTGCCGCGCAGTTGGATCGCGCGCTGCGTCGCTACGACGAGCTGCGTGAACTCAACGGCCGCACTCACAAGCCACGCACCCTGATGGACATGGGCACCATCATGGGCCGCGAACTGCGTCGCACGGGCGTGATGGATGACCAGGAAGTTTCCGAGGAAATCAACGCCTGCTCCGTCTACGTCGACGTCGAGGGCGATGACCGCAAGTGGCTGCTCATGTTCAAGAACGAGACCCACAACCACCCGACCGAAATCGAGCCGTTCGGTGGCGCCTCCACCTGTCTCGGCGGCGCAATCCGTGACCCGCTGTCAGGCCGTTCCTGGGTCTACCAGGCCATGCGTCTGTCCGGCGCAGGTGACATCAACACTCCGCGCGAGCAGACCCTCGAGGGCAAGCTGCCGCAGCGCGATATTTCCTCCCGCGCCGCAGCCGGCTACTCCTCCTACGGCAACCAGATCGGTCTGGCCACCACTGGTGTGCGTGAGCTGGTCCACCCGGGATACGTCGCTAAGCGAATGGAACTCGGTGCCGTCGTCGCCGCTGCCCCGGCAGACAACGTCAAGCGCCTCGAACCTGCGCCGGGCGATGTGGTGATTATGCTCGGTGGCCGCACCGGCCGTGACGGCGTCGGCGGTGCGACCGGCTCGTCCAAGGCTCACGATGAGGACTCGCTGGGCCGCTCCGGTGCCGAGGTGCAGAAGGGTAACCCGGTCAACGAGCGCAAGATTCAGCGCCTGTTCCGCCGCGAGGACGTCGCCACCAAGATTGTCCGCTGTAATGACTTCGGCGCTGGTGGCGTGTCCGTTGCGGTCGGTGAGCTGGCTGACTCCATCGACATTCACCTCGAGCGCGTGCCGCTGAAGTACGCCGGTCTGAATGCCCGCGAGATTGCAATTTCCGAGTCCCAGGAGCGCATGGCGCTGGTCGTGCGCCCGGAGGATGCGGACTTCATCATCGCCGCCGCTGCTGAAGAGAACATCGAGGCCGTCGCGCTGGCCGACATCACCGATACCGGTCGACTGCGCATGTTCATGGGCGACGAGGTCGTCTTCGACCTCTCCCGTGAGTTCATCGACACCAACGGCGCCGACCGCGCCCAGAACGTCGAAATGGTTGCTGCGGAGGGCGGCGTCGTAAAGCAGGCTCCGACGAGCGTACTGGAGTCGCTGCGTGCGGCGACGGCGGGCTCCCAGGAGGGCATGATCGAGCAGTTCGACTCGACCGTCGGCCGCTCCACCGTGCTCATGCCGTACGGCGGTGCGATGCAGAAGACCGACGAGCAGGCGTCGATCCAGACGCTGCCGGTCGATGGCGGCACGAGCGCCGCGTCCATCATGACCTGGGGTTACTCGCCATCGCTTGCCGACGAGTCCCCGTACCTCATGGGTTCCTACTCCGTCGTGGAGGCTCTGGCTAAGCTCGCAGCGGCCGGTGGCAATCCGCGCGGCGCCTGGCTGAGTGTGCAGGAGTACTTCCAGCGCCTGGACCAGGATCCGAAGCGGTGGGGCGAGGTTGCGCAGGCTCTGCTTGGCTTGCTGGAGGCTCAGGACGGCTTCCAGGTTGCGGCTATTGGCGGTAAGGACTCCATGTCCGGCACCTACGGTGAGGACCTGCACGTGCCGGCGACCCTGGTGACCTTTGCGGTCGCTGCAATGGACGAGACCGACGCTGTCTCTGCTGCAATCCCGGCAGGTAATTTCGACCTCTACCTGTTTGCGCACCAGCCGCTCGAGTCCGGGGAGCCGAACTACGAGCAGCTCAACGAACTGTTTGCTGCTGTGCGCGAGCTGCGCCCGGCTGCGGCCTCGGCTGTTACCAATGCGGATCTGGCTGCGACCCTGGTCAACATGGCTGTGGGCAATGGCGTGGGCCTGGAGGCATCCCTTCCGGAGGCTCCGCTGGGCTCCATCGTTGTGGCTGTTCCGGCTGGTCAGGATGTTGAGGGCGCTGTTGAGGGTGCTGTGAAGATTGGTACCACCGACGATTCGGGCACGCTGCGCTTCGGTGAGGAGTCCTTCACTGTCGCCGAGGCTCTGGAGGCAATGGAGTCCGGTTACCGTGAGGTCTTCCCGCTCAATGACTACGAGGGCGAGGCCCTGCCGGAGTTCGCTAACCAGGTCAACGAGACCAAGACTGACCTGCAGAGCCCGGGCAAGAAGGATGTCCACGTGTTGCTGCCAGTCTTCCCGGGTACTAACTCCGAGTACGACATGGCCGAGGCATTCGTCGCAGCGGGCGCTACCTACGAGTTCCACGTGATCCGCAACCTGACCCCGGCAATGCTGGCGGAGGACACGAAGGCGTTCATCGAGAAGCTTCAGGACGCCGACATCCTGGCGTTCTCCGGTGGCTTCTCCCTGGGGGATGAGCCGGACGGGTCCGCCAAGTTCATCGCCGCGTTCCTGCGTTCCGACGATGTCGCAGCCGCCGTCAAGGAGTTCGTGGCCGACAACGGTCTTGTGCTCGGTATTTGTAACGGTTTCCAGGCGCTGGTCAAGTCCGGCTTCCTGCCGTACGGCGACCCTGCGCAGCTCCGCGAGGACTCGCCGACCCTGGCCCACAACCGCCAGCTGCGCCACGTGTCCCGCATCGCCACCACTCGCGTCGCGACCGTGAATTCCCCGTGGCTGCGCGGTTTCGAGCCAGGCCAGACCCACCTCATGCCGGTTTCTCACGGTGAGGGTCGTTTCGTGGTTTCCGAGGACGAGGCCCGCCGCCTGTTCGAGGCCGGCCAGGTCGCTTTCCAGTACGTCGATGCCGACGGCGTGCCGACGATGACAGCGCCAGCCAACCCGAACGGTTCTTCCTACGCCATTGAGGGCATTGTCAGTGCTGACGGCAGGATTCTGGGCAAGATGGGTCACCCTGAGCGTTTCCGCGAGGGCTTGATGCGCAACATTCCGGGTATTGGTGAGCAGGACATCTTTGGCAACGCTGTCCGCTGGGTCCGCGGCGAGTAGGACTGGTCTGGTGCTGTGCGGCGGATAGTCTCCGCCGCGCGTACAGCTTACGCTGCCACCCGCAGCTATAGCGGGTGGCGCAGTTGCAGCCTAAGACTCTTCCCGGGTTGCCCGGAATATGCCTCTGAACAGCGGATTTTGTAAAACTTCGCAGGATGAGTAAAGTATCTATTCGTTGCAGGGGCCAAGGGATTCACCCGGAGTCACTGAATAACAACAAAATGCGCCCGTAGCTCAACGGATAGAGCATCTGACTACGGATCAGAAGGTTAGGGGTTCGAATCCCTTCGGGCGCACAGTGCAGACCCGCGCCGATAAGGTGCGGGTCTTTTTGTCTGCCTGACTTATCGATGGTTTTCTGGCACTTATGCGGGTTAAGTAAAGAAAAGTGTGTCTTTTCCGGGCGTGTTGCGGTTATTTGATCCAGCCTTTTTGGATGCCGAG